>CAZTEP010000338.1:0-1930 GCA_964612325.1 uncultured Anaerolineaceae bacterium | reverse complement strand
AGATGGCGATACCATCATGGTTGGCGGATTTTTAGCTGTCGGCACCCCTGAAAGTCTGATTGACGCCCTGGTCGCAAAAGGCGTTAAAGACCTGACCCTCATTTGCAACGACACCGGCTTCGTTGACCGTGGCGTTGGCAAGATGGTTGTCAATAAGCAATTTAAGAAAATCATCGCTTCGCACATCGGCACTAACCGCGAAACCGGACGCCAAATGGTTGAAGGCGAAACGGAAGTTGTTCTCGTCCCGCAAGGTAGCCTGGTTGAAAAAATTCGTGCTGGTGGAAATGGCCTGGGCGGCTTCCTGGTAAAAACTGGTTTGGGAACGGAAATCCAAAAAGGAAAAGATGTCATCAATGTTGACGGTGTAGATTTCCTCTTGAAAAAACCTCTCCGCGCGGATGTGGCCATTCTTTTCGCTAATAAAGCTGATGAAAACGGCAATCTTTGGTATCACGGAACCACGCGCAACTTCAACACCGTTATGGCAACCGCCGCGGATTGGGTTGTGGTTGAAGCTGATGAAATCGTTCCAGTTGGCTCAATCTCACCAAATGAAGTCGTCGTCCCCGGCGTCTTTGTTGATAATATCGTCTTAGGAGTTAAATAATGGCAATGGATAAGCAACAAACACAAGAATTTATCGCCAAACGTGTCGCTCGCGAATTGCAACATGGCGAGTTAGTCAATTTGGGTATTGGTCTACCCACGCTCGTGGCAAACTATGTTCCTAAAGATCGCAACGTTACCTTCCAAAGCGAAAACGGCATGGTGGGTGTGGGACCCGCGCCCGATGAAAGCAATCATGATGCCCACATCGCTAATGCTGGTGGTATGCCTGTAACCATTCTGACTGGTGGCGCGTTCTTTGACAGCGCGACCTCATTTGGACTCATTCGTGGTGGGCACGTGGCAACCACCGTTTTGGGTGCCTTGCAAGTCGCTCAAAACGGCGATATTGCCAACTACATGATTCCTGGCAAAATGGTACCCGGCATGGGTGGCGCGATGGACCTCACCAGTGGTGCCAAGCGTGTTATCGTGGCAATGGAACACACCAACAAAGGCAACCCCAAGCTGCTCAAAGAATGCACCTTACCCCTCACCGCTGTGAAAGCTGTTGACCTTATCGTGACCGAAATGGGCGTGATCGAAGTCAACGAAAAAGGCTTTGAGCTGATTGAAATCAACCCCGAATACACCGTTGAAGACGTTCAGGCTGCAACTGACGCGCCTTTACACATCAGCCCTAACTTAGTGGATATGGTGGTTTAGTTAACCAAGTTTCACAAGTAAATCAGTAAGCCCATTTTTCAAAAGAATGGGCTTTTATTTTTCTTATGCTATTTTTATTTAAACAGCTATCGCCGTATTGCCTCATAATAAGACGTATGCGATACTACAAAATCAAATATGGTAAACTACCATAATCTTATCAACAATCGATTTTAAGATACACAAAAGGACTATGTTTTATGTTCAATGAATATCAATGGAAACTTTACTTGAATGCAGGTGGACAAGAAACAGTAGACTTCTTTGAGCATAATCTTTCAAACAATGGGAAAAACTACTCAAAAGAATATGCATTTAAAGTACGCAACCTGCGAGAAAATTATTGTCCATGCCCGCAAATTTGTGAATATGAAGAAAACCAGCTTCTTGAACTGGCTGAGGAAACAGACGAAGATCCTATTGTTTCTCTGGATGAGTTGTGGGAAATAATTACATTGCTTAGCAATGAGAATGGAAATAAAACAGAAGATTCCGTAGTTTTTGAGATATTCAGCTCCTTTATGGTTTATTTTTCAACGGCGCTTTGTATGACAAATCCTGAAAAGTACGTCCCTTATTATTTTCAGTATAACTATAATATTTTTGAGAACATTTCAGAGCAATTCTCAATTTACTTACCTCCAATTCCTGCAAA
>CAZTEP010000337.1:0-1931 GCA_964612325.1 uncultured Anaerolineaceae bacterium | reverse complement strand
TTATGATTATCTTCTGGCAAACACAATGATGGGCGCTAACACGCGTGTACAGCTATTTGAGGAAGGCGATTATGAGGTTGCGCTTGACTATGAAGTAACTAAGAGTCAGTTAATTCCCCAGACCCATCACTACCGTATATTCTTTAAATTCTCAGTCAGAAATGCAAATTGCATGGTCTATCCGTTTGACATAGTAACCGGGGCTGAACTTACAAATAGTTCAGTAACTGAAAACGGATTCAGCCTTGATCTGGCTAAGTCTCGATATCTAAACCTGTACATCAAAAAAGAAGTGTGGATGGAAGGCGCAGATGGCCTAACCGAGGATACCAGGTTCAATACAACTGCAAAAGACGGTGATCGCTACACAGATGAAGGTATTTACACGATTACGGCAAAGAATCAGTATACAGGGATAGAAACAACAAAGAAGATTTATGTGGGAACAAACCGTATATTGGCAGCGTATGCCAACTCCAACTATTCGATTGCGGAAATACAGCGAATGGTCGAGCAAGGCGCAACAATATACGAAGATGGTTCTATTTCCATGCCGAGTCCGAGCGAACCAATTCCTACGCCTGAACCAACTGAAGCTCCGCTGACTGAGCCGGTCAGTTCAGGCAATAAAACAGCAGCTGAATCACCCGCTGCACAGAATCCACCCGTTGTTATCATTATAGTCTGTGCTGTCGTTGTGGCACTTGTTGTTGCTATGATAGGATTCTCAAAAAAGCGCAGCGGTAAGGAGGAAAGGAAATGAAGCGAATTCTATCTGTAATTCTCTGCCTCACTCTGTTGTCATTGTCGATTCCTGGAAACGCTGAGAGTTCTGTTGCTTCTCCTACTGAGATCAATTGGGAACAGGATGTCAAGTTCACCGGTATGTCCGATGAAAACCTTCTCCCGTATATTGAAGATACAGTTTACAGCCAGCTTGTGACCGATCTGGATTCAGATGAGTTTTTTATCGAAGATGTATCGGCAGTTTATGTCTCTCAAGAGTATTTGACTGAACTTGCCTATAATTCGCAAGAAAACGTATTCTTCGGCTATTCGCTCTCTGGTTTGGATGAATACTTCCAGGGGACAAGATATGTGTTTACGGTAGACGACAATGGCCAGACTACCGTTGAACCACTTCAGGTCGTCAAGGATACAACATATGAACAATTGCTAAAAAATGTAGCGGTTGGAACAGGCGTCATACTCGTCTGCGTGACTGTATCCGCTGTAACCGGTGGACTTGGCACCGCCCCAGCCGTTAGTATGATATTTGCAGTTGCTGCAAAAACAGCTGCAACATGCGCGCTGTCAGGAACCCTTATTAGTGGCGTTTCAGCATCTGTTGTTAAAGGCTATGAGACGGGAGATTTGAGCGAGGCTTTAAAGGCAGGAGCTTTAGGAGCAAGCGAAGGATATAAATGGGGAGCAATATCGGGCGCTATCACAGGAGCAGCCTCTGAAACATGGGGACTTTTTAGAGCAACACGTCTTGGAAAAACCGTCGAGAATGGTCTTACCATGAATCAGGCGGCTATGATTCAGAAGGAAACCGGTTATCCCCTGAACATCATTAAACAATTCCATACTTATGATGAATATTTGGTGTTCAAGAACGCTAGATTACAATCTCGAATGATCAACGGACAACTTGCCTTGGTAAGGTCAGATATTAATCTAAACCGAATTGATGAATATGGAAGAACCAATCTTGAAAGAATGCTGTCCGGTAAAGCTCCTTTGGATTCAACTGGTAAGCCATTTGAACTTCATCACATCGGCCAAAAGAACAATGGTTCGCTCGCTATCTTGACATCGACAGAACATGACGCCGCCTCTCTACATGGTTATGTTCAGCAATCTGAAATTGACAGGAAGGCATTCAATGAAGTAAGGAAACCGGAGTTCTGGAAAACAATGGGAAGAAT
>CAZTEP010000336.1:0-1942 GCA_964612325.1 uncultured Anaerolineaceae bacterium | reverse complement strand
TCATTGTTTTTTCTGCTGGCAAAGGCCCTCAAGTGACAGCACAATTAAAAGCACTGTTTGAAGAAAAGAAAATTAAGATTAAAAAAGCAACTCTACCTATGAAAAAACTGGAAGCCTTGTTCGGTTCAAAACTAAAACGTGGCGAGCTGCTCAAAGATTACACAACCATCAAAGCTGGAGGGCCTGCCGCGGGTTTAATCATTATTAACAACCTTGAAGACTTAAGGCATAGCGTAAAAACTCTTTGGTCTTTGGATGTCCCCTTCAAGCTACTTGGCAGTGGTTCAAACGTTTTGGTCAGCGATAAAGGCTATCATGGCATCGTTCTTATCAATCGCTGCAACAAAATTGAAATCTTGAAAGACCAAAATCCGCCTTTGATTTACGCGGAAACCGGCGCGAATCTTGGTACCATGTCCCAAATAGCCTCCCGTGCTGGTATTGGCGGACTGGAATGGTGCAACAGCATCCCAGGTACAGTTGGAGGCGCGGTATATGGTAACGCTGGCGCGCACAACAGCGATGTTGAAGCAACACTTCATAAAGTAACCGTCCTCACCCGCGAAAACGGTGAGCAAGAACTTGACGTAACAGACCTTGCTTTTCAATACCGCTCAAGCAAATTCAAGCGCGAACGAACAGAAGTGGTCATTTTATCTGCGACTTTCAAGGGAGAATTTGTTGATCCACAAGAATCACTCAAAAAACTTGAAGAATTCACAGCTAAACGTGCCAAAACTCAGCCAAAAGGCCCCAGTTTTGGCTCAACCTTCAAAAACCCCCAGGATGATTTTGCGGGCCGTTTGCTTGAAGAAGCCGGCATGAAAGGTGTCGTTAGTGGTTACGCTCAAGTGAGTAACCAACACGCCAATTTCATCCTCAATGATGGAAGTGCCACTGCCCAAGACATTTACAATCTCATTCGCATGGGTCAAAAAAGGGTAAAAGAAAAATTCAACATCGATCTCTTCACTGAAATCGAAATTATTGGAGACTTCGATGAACTCTAAACGCTTAAACCTCATCTTAATCTTTGGTGGTCGCTCTGGCGAACATGATGTTTCAGTTATGTCTGCGCGCTCAGTTTTAGCGGCTATTGATCAGGAAAAATATCAGCTTTGGCAAATCGGTATTACACGCGATGGCGATTGGCTGACTGGTAAAAACCCATTGGTTGCGTTTGAAAACAAGGACTTCTCCAGCTTGTCTCCAGCCATCATTACAAAAGAAGGCAACAAAACCTCACTTTCCTGCTTAAATAATGGGGCTCTTCAAAAAATCAGCGATATTGATGTCATCTTTCCTATCCTCCATGGAACCTTTGGTGAAGATGGCACTATTCAAGGCTATTTTGAAATGCTCGATGTTGCTTATGTAGGTGCTGGCGTGCTTGGGTCTTCACTGGCAATGGACAAAGGTATGTGTAAAGACATTTTGCGCGCTTTAGACTTCCCGGTGCTTGAATACCAAGTCTTTAATCGTCATTTGATTGAAACTGAAATAGAGACGGTTGCCTCTCAAGCCGAAACAATCGCGAAATACCCTCTATTCATCAAACCCGCCAACCTTGGCTCTTCTGTTGGCATCAGTAAAGCGAAAAACCGCGAACAACTCCTCAATGGCTTAAAACTGGCTGCCCAATACGACCGCCGCATTCTGGTGGAACGTGGCATTGATGCCCGCGAAATTGAAGTTAGTGTGCTTGGCAATAACAATCCAATCGTTTCTGTTCCTGGAGAAGTTATTCCTGGTGATGAATTCTACAGTTACGCTGACAAATATTTTGATGGTATTGCCAAAACGCTTGTTCCGGCAGATCTCTCGGAATCAACCATCAAACGCATTCAAAACATCGCGTTACAGGTTTACCAGGCCACCGATTGCGCAGGTATGGCACGCGTTGATTTTTTGGTTGACAAACACAGCGGTGAAGTTTTCTTCA
>CAZTEP010000335.1:0-1951 GCA_964612325.1 uncultured Anaerolineaceae bacterium | reverse complement strand
GCAAACCCGAAGCCAGCGAAGAAGAAATGATTGAAGCAGCCCGTGTTGCCAACGCACTGGAATTCATTGAACGCATGCCCGATGGCTTTGACACGATGATCGGCGAACGTGGCGTCAAGCTCTCAGGCGGACAGCAACAACGCCTTTCTATCGCCCGCGCGGTGCTGAAAAACAGCCCTATTTTGATATTAGATGAAGCGACTTCGTCCGTGGATACTGAAACTGAAAAACTTATTCAGGAATCTCTTGACCAGCTCATCGAAGGACGCACAACGATTATCATCGCGCATCGGCTTTCCACCGTGCGCAATGCTGACCGAATTATCGTTCTCGAAGGCAACCGCATCACCGAAAGTGGCACCCATCAAGAGCTTCTCGACCTCGGCAACACCTATTATCGCCTGTATACAACCCAACAGGAATTGAGATAAATTCGTTTATCATTTAATCCTGGCAAGATAATTGTTTACCAATTTGGATTAGGAGTTGGCTCGGCCACAGTAATATCCGTGGCATTGGAAATCACTTCAGAGACAGGAGCAGAACATATCGTGGAACTCAAGTCAGCTGATTCCCAATCTTCCCTGACAACCCAGTAAATATGCCCATCATAAACTTCATAGGATGAAATATACAAATTTTCATCCTCAGTTCCAATAATATAAAAAATATTATCATCAATTGAATACAACGCTATCATTCGCAATGGCTGTAAATCACGCAAAAGCAATTGCCAACCAATGTACTCATCTCCAACAAAATAATGACCTAAAGGTTTATCACCTGGCACTGGTAAATAATTAAGTTGCCCCGTTTCAATATTATAAATTGAACCAACTTTAGCAAAGTCATTCCGATAGGCATTTTTCCATATTACCCAAGGATAATCGATACTGGGAGCACTGACTGGAGCAGTCAAAGCAAGGGGCATAAAACGCATATCAGCTAACGACACCAATACGATATTCGCAAGGGATCTTACACTAACGTCTACTGGCGTTTTATCCAAAACCAGATAACCATTCGAAGCTCCAATAATCGTATAAATCGTATCCTCAATTTCGAAGTCCATCAGGACTTCTTCTTGTTTTGTTAATAAATCGAAAACAATCAAACGGTTATACTGCTTTGGAGCATTATCGGATATAACAACTTCAGTTTGGTAAACTTTATTATCATAAAAAGCGCTGTAGCGATTATGAACCGTAAGAAACTCGTCATGAGACTCTTTCACCACCACCATTTCTTTATCCGATAGCCTTAAAGCTATTAATTTCCAATGACCGGTCGCGTAACTGCTTTGTAAGTCAAGGTAAATTAGCCATTCACCGTGATATTCAATGTTTGTAATAAAGCCGTCCTGAAACAAAGTGTAGGAAATTTCACTCTCACTTCCTGTGGCAACATCATATTCGTACAGTATTTGTTGCGCTGGGTGTAACGCGTAGTAATACTTCCCATCTCCAACCGTCCAATTTCCATAGTATTCCGGACGGATTGGCAAACAGCGATTATTAATAAAATCTTCTTCCAACATAAAATGTTTATAACCTGGCTTTAATGTCTCAGGCAATGCTGGATTAGCCGTTGCTGTTTCGGTCGGTTTTTCTTTTGTGCTTGGAACAGGAGTGTGCGTTTCTTTCACGGCAGTCTTCTCCCTTAACTCAATTTCAGTTTCTAACCGATCGTAGCCATTGTCAACCACATTAGGTTGTTGTCCTTTTATTATCGTTTGTTCTGAGCAAGAAACGACAAAAGTCAAAAGAAACATGAACATTAAAATAGTTTTTTTCATAACACACCAATTAACGCAATTCAAAATTGACTTCATCCCAAATCGCGTCAAACATCTCCGCCGTCAGTCGACCAGTTTGCGTGTTTTGCCGGCTGGGATGATAAGAACACAAAAGCCAGGGCAAACCATCGCCCAGTTCATAAAACGCGCCATGTC
>CAZTEP010000334.1:0-1954 GCA_964612325.1 uncultured Anaerolineaceae bacterium | reverse complement strand
GCCATACCAAGCGTAACCATCGTAAAGGTAACACCTTTGACACGTGGCAGAACAATGCTAAACAAAAACGCCTGCACGATTGAAGTGCCAACAATAATCAACAGTACCTGCCAAAGAGGCAAGCCGAATGATTTCAAGGCGATGCCGGTCGTATAAGCCGCGACAGCAAAGAACATGGTATGCCCGAAACTCATTAGACCAGTGACACCAAAAAGCAGGTCATAGCTCAATGCAAAGATGGCAAGAATGAAGATTTCAATACCGATGCCTTCTAAATGCTTCGAAAAGGTTCCTTGATTGTTCCAGACTGTCACCGGGTTTGAACCTTCGAACAGCCCTATGATAAAGGGAAGCGCGAGCATGACTGCAAGGAAAATCAGAATGCCCTTATTTCGACTTAGGAATGATTTGTTCTTATTCATGGCTTAGTCCTGCCTTCCCAAAAGTCCGTTCGGCAAAATGAGCAACACTATCACCATTAAGAGCATGGTGGATGCCGGGATAATTGCCGGAGTAGGTTTAAAGACGATGTCGGTAAATGGTATCGGAATACCAATTTGACCGTATTTAATCATAAATTGTTGAATTAAGCCCACCATCAGCGAGCCAAGTGCCGCGCCTGGATAACTGGTGAGACCACCAATCGCCAAAGCAATCAGCGCGTTGAGCAAGAACTTCTCACCCATCGACACCGACAGCCCATAGGATGGGGCAGAAAGCACGCCACCTAAAGCTGCCAGACCTGCACCCAAAGCAAAGACCAACGTAAATACGCGTCTCACGTTGATGCCCAGTGCTTCAACCATATTGCTGTCTTGTACACCAGCACGAATAATCATGCCAATGCGAGTTTTCTTGAGTAAGAGCCAGACCAAAATCAAAATGATCACTCCCACGATGGGCAATACGATTTCATCATAAACCCGAACTCTACCACCCAAAATCAATATCGTTGAGCAATTATGGGTGAACACCTCTTTAATCGTTGTCGCTGGGCAACCTGCGCCGCTACCCCTAAAGATTTCCGGTTTGGGTATGACAAATTCTGGCATACCCCAAATGGCTTTCACCAATTGCATACCAATTGTGCCAAGTCCCAGGGTGAGCATCAGTTGGTAAACTGGCCGGCTGTAAAGCGGCTGAATTAATGTCGTTTCCATCAGCGCACCCAGACCAATACCACTAAGTACCGATATAATTGCCGCAATAAGAAACAACCAGTTGGTGTTCATATTCATCAGCCAATCCGTCAGGGGATTATTAAAAGCCATGATTAAGGTTCCCAAAATAATCAAAATGCCAAAGACACGCCATTTCTTCCAGTGCAAGCTATGTTGTCGGTTCTCCTTGTAGCGAATCAATGCCAGGCCAAATGCTAAAACTGCGCTCATCAATAAGCTGCCATAAAGCGCTACCATCGCGGGGATGCCCTTAATTTCTGCTGGGCTAACCGGCAATCGAATGCCCTGGTCAGCCATATAGGAAAAAGAGATTGGGCTTTTCGAGTAATTATCCAATTCCCACATCGCAATTGGATAGCGTGGAAGAATAAAAACAGCGATTATTACTGAAAGAACCACCAACCCCCATCCCAAAATCTTCTTTTTCTTGGCATCCAGTTTGATTTTGTCTGCAAGGTAATCCCACAGGAAACCAAGCGCGAACCCGGCCATCAAAAAGAGTATCAGCGGAGTAATATCAATAAAGGTATCGGGGCGCACAAATACTGTCCAGCCAACATACGCGCCAATCATATATAGCGTGCCCTGTGCCAAGTTGAGCACATCCAGTAAACCAAAAATGAGCGAGAATCCAGCCGCAACCAGGAATGTTACTGAGCCAACTGAGAAACCGCGCAAAGTTGTAATCAGCAAATCACGGGATGACATGCCCCGGCCTGCAAGTACCAAAAAGACGACAAAAGCAGCTATCAGAAGAATGCCAGTAATGTTTA
>CAZTEP010000333.1:0-1956 GCA_964612325.1 uncultured Anaerolineaceae bacterium | reverse complement strand
ATCAACACAAACCCTCTCACGGATCTCATCGACCTTAATACAGTTTTTTTCCATACTTGCTTCAAACATTAACCGAAAAACTGAGTCACTGCGATTGATTGTTGCTTCATAATTGTTATAAACATCATAAACAGCCGGACTTTGAGGTAAACCAGCCAGGAAAGCCGCTTGCCACATGGTCAAATCCGATGCATTCGTGTCAAAGTAGGTTTCTGCAGCAGCCTGAATGCCATAGGATAAATTGCCATAATAAATTTCATTGAGGTATAGCTCTAATACCTGTTCTTTGCTGTAACGTCTGGTTATTTCAGCCGACAAAATAATCTCGCGTGCCTTGCGTTCATAACTTTGCTCATAACGTTCATCCGTCAATAACAACAAACGTGCCAACTGCTGCGTGATGGTTGAAGCGCCGGAAACAATTTCTTTTGAACGGTAGTTTGTCCAAAGCGCGCGGGCCAAAGCGATTAAGTCAAACCCAGGATGGTTGTAAAACTCTTTGTCTTCTGTAGCGATGGTTGCGGCGATTAGATTAGGCGAAATGCTTTCAAGCGGAACCCACGTGCGTTTTCCAGCGCTGGGGTCAATGATTTCATATAGCACATTTCCATTCCGATCCAAAATCCGGGTTGTTTCAAATTGAGACGCACGGTGCTGTAAATCATTCACATCTGGCAAAGTTTTCGCGATTTGGGTGTATTTATAAAAGGCAAATGTCGCCACTGCAATCATCGCCAACAGAAACAGAATCACCAAAACCAAAATAACGCGGCCTGCTCTGCCCTTTTTCTTCGTTTTTTTAGCTTTTTTAACAGGTTTGGCTGATTGCAGACTTTGCTGAACGGTAGAAACCGGCGCAACTCTTCGTGTTCCAACCGGGATTGGTTGGGTAGACTCAACCGTTGATTCCAAACTACTGTGAAAAGCAGTTGCAGATAATCGCGTGGCAAAAGGGTCTTGCAAGCTTACCGTTTGAGGCAAAACCTCCGGTAATTGCTCAGACACAGGCAGGGTTGCAGGTGGAATCGTGCGCATCTCATCCATTTCGTCTTGTGTAAACGGATTGACAGGCTCTTTATTCAGGTCTTCAAATGGATCCGCGACCGATGATAGTTCAGATTTGCTGGCAGGGATTGATGGCAGATCAAAATAATCAAAGGTACTCAATTCATCAAAAAGGTTTTCGGTCTTACTCAAACTGCTTTCAACCGCGCTAAACCCTGTCGAACCTGCCAAAAATAAACTGTCAGAAACCTCATCTTTGATATCCGAATCCTTCTTAGCAGGAACAATCCCCTGTTCATCATATTGCTCAGGTTTTTGAGCATCATTTTTTAGGGCATCGTCTTTGTACTTATCATCATCATTATTCATGTTCATATTCATTTCCCAATACGCTGATAGTCATATTTTAACATAAAGCGTTATGAGCTTAAAACGATGTCCGTGCCGTAAAGTTCCAAGGTTATTTATTCTTCCATCATTTCCAAGCGCAAGTTTCGTTCTTCAGGTTACAATTAAGCCATGCTGCAAGGTCCATACTTTAGCCATGACCCAATCTCTTTAACCCTTTGCGCGGATTTATGCCGAGGCACGCAAAATTCAGCGCTTGATGCTGTCTGGCAGCTCGTCCTCCAGGATGATGGACCCATCATTATCAAAAGCAGTTTTGGTCTAAGTGTACAAAACTTTCAAATTTACCCTGTTTTCATGATTGATAAAGTGGGATGGAGGAAGATTAGTGATTTTCTTAGTCCACCCCAAATCCGCAAGCTTTGGCCACAATCTATACAACTGAAATTAAATCCCAAACCCGAATGTGCGGTTAATTATGATCTGTGGGTCGCAGGCAACGATTGCATTGAAGGTCGCATTCAAGTAAAAAACACAGGTCCTGTTCCCGCAGAACTTGGCGCGCGCGTTGCCGCTCAATTGAACAGCTTTGAGCCTAAAAAC
>CAZTEP010000332.1:0-1959 GCA_964612325.1 uncultured Anaerolineaceae bacterium | reverse complement strand
TTTCAAGCCAGCGCGGACCTTTTCAACCATCTCTAAAACAGCTTCCTTTTCACTGTCTTTGCGGAAGATAGGTACAATCACCACCTGGATAGGTGCCAGGCGGGGTGGCAAAACCAAACCCTGGTCATCACCGTGAATCATCACCATGGCACCAATCAAGCGCGTGGTCACACCCCATGAGGTCGTCCAGCAGTATTGCAGTTCGTTGTTTTGGTCAAGGAATTTGATATCAAAAGCCTTGGCAAAGTTCTGCCCCAGGAAATGCGAGGTGCCCGCCTGCAGAGCCTTGGTATCGCCCATCATGGCTTCGATGGAATAAGTCGCCAACGCGCCGGCAAATTTTTCATTATCCGATTTGCGACCAGGCATCACTGGCATTGCAGCTTCGTTGTAGCAAAAATCGGTGTAAACGCCCAACATCTTCAGGGTTTCTTCTTCGGCTTCTTCATAAGTGGCGTGCGCGGTATGACCTTCCTGCCAGTAAAACTCGGTCGTACGCAAAAAGAGACGTGTGCGCATTTCCCAGCGAATAACATTCGCCCACTGGTTCATCAAAACTGGCAAGTCACGATAGGATTGAATCCATTTTGAGTACATTGTGCCAATAATGGTTTCTGATGTTGGACGCAAAACATAAGGTTCTTCCAGTTTGGAGCCACCCGCGTGGGTTACCACCGCCAACTCTGGCGCGAAACCTTCAACGTGCTCAGCTTCTTTGGTCATGTATGATTCTGGTATCAGCATCGGAAAAGCGGCATTCACATGACCTGTCTCTTTAAAACGTTTATCGAGTGCAGCCTGAATATTCTCCCAAAGCGCCCAACCGTAAGGTCGTACCACCATACAGCCACGCACAGGCGCGTAATCAGCCAATTCTGCGCGTAAAACCAATTGGTTATACCATTCTGAATAATTTTCTTCTCTGCTTGTCAGTTTTAAATTGTCCATTTTTTACTCTATATTCCTGTTTTCTAATGCCAACACTGCCTCATCAACAGTGTCCACAAATAGTAATAATTCCTTCGCAAATGCTGGTATATGCCCTTCCAGTTCCTCAAAAAAACGAGCGCCAAGTGTAGCCCAGGTCTCACCAACCAAAATAAAAGCTTTGCGTTTAATGGCACCAATAATCATCATATTATATGTCAGCATAATTTCTGCCAAAGTGCCAACGCCACCTTGCAAGGCAATGTAGGCGTCCGCGCGGCGAATCATATAATCAATTCGTTCGCTCAAAGTCTGGGTACGTACTTCTTCAAGAACAAAAGCGTTCGCGCTACCCGGGCGATATGCCTCAATTTCATCACAGGTCACGCCAATCGTATGTGCTGTTGCGGTCTGTCGCGCGCCTTTACATGTCGCCTCCATGGTGCCACAATAGCCACCCGTCATCACCTGATAACCTGCCTTACCCAAAGCAAGGCCTAAATCATAGGCCAGTTGGTAAAGCTTATCTCCTGGTTTAGGCGAAGCACTGCCAAAAACAGCTACTATCATTTCTTGTCATCCTTTTCATCAGGCCATTGCCGATTCCAATTACGCGCGATTGTATCGCGAATGGCTTGATCCAAATCAATGCCTTCAACATGCGCCAGTTGCAACAAATAAAGTGCCACGTCAGCCAATTCACCAGCCAGGGCGTATTTATCGGCGCAATCATCGCTCCATTGGTAATGCTCCAGTACTTCAGCCGCCTCCAAAGCAAGTGAAATTGCCAAATTCCGTGGCAATTGTTTTTTCGGCGAGTCGGGGGCGTACCAGCCATGATGCGCCACCAGCGCGTTCATTTTTTCAGTTAATTCTTTTATACTCATAACGAAGCGATTATATCCGATTTTCTCAGATATAACCGCTTCGATTCAACTTTAAGGCTAAATTTTAGTGTTTGTGAATGAATTTTGCTAAATCCACACAGCGCACACTGTAACCCCATTCCTTGTCGTACCAGGCAACAACTTT
>CAZTEP010000331.1:0-1960 GCA_964612325.1 uncultured Anaerolineaceae bacterium | reverse complement strand
TGGATTATGCCTGCGAAGTGTGGGTGAATGGTCACCTGGTCGGTGAGCACTGGGGGGGCTATTTGCCTTTTAGTTTTGACATCACCGAAGCCTGGCAAGCTGGCGAAAATGAATTAGTCGTGGCTGTCGTTGACCCAACGAATGATTCATATAACCAAACCGGTAAACAAAGCCTGCGTCCAGGCGGTATTTGGTATTCTCCCATTTCGGGCATTTGGCAAACGGTGTGGCTGGAACCTGTGCCAGAAACTTATATTGAAAAACTGGTTATCACGCCTGATATTGACTCGGAAGTACTCCAACTTGGTGTCGTCTTAAATGCCGACGTGGAGTCGGTACATCTGCGCGTTAGAGCAACGGCGTTTTTTGAGGGTGCAGAAATTGGGGTTGTGGAAGGTCCCGCGCAGGAAAGCTTGACTATTCCCATCAAAAACCCACAACTTTGGCACCCAGACCATCCGCATTTGTATGACTTAAAAGTTGACTTGTTAGAAGATGACTCTGTCGTTGATAGTGTGGACAGCTATTTCGCTATGCGTAAGTTTAGCCGCGCTAAGGACAAAAACGGTTACTGGCGCATGACGTTGAACAACGAATTTATCTTCATGTATGGCTTGCTGGACCAGGGTTACTTCCCCGAGGGACTTTACACACCACCCAGCGAAGAAGCGATGCTTTTCGATATCAAATACACCAAAAAAATAGGCTGTAATATGATTCGCAAACACATCAAGGTGGAGCCTTTGCGATGGTACGCGGCATGTGACCGCCTGGGCATGATTGTCTGGCAGGATATGATTAACGGCGGACGCACGACCAGAGACATGGTGGTCATGTTTACCTTTACTTCAGGCATTCACCGTTATGATCAGCATCGTTTTAAGCGCTTTGGCAGGCGGGATCCCGAGAACCGCAAAGAATTTGAAATTGAGTACCGCGCGATGATTGAGACACTTTACAATGTGCCCAGTATCGCGGTTTGGGTTCCCTTTAATGAGAGCTGGGGACAGTTTGAAGCTCTGCGTATAGCCAAACTGACGCGGGAGTTAGACCCCACGCGTTTGGTTGACCACGCATCCGGTTGGTTCGACCAGGGTGGTGGGGATTTCCAGAGCCGGCATGTCTATTTCAAAAAACTGAGCGCTTCGCAACCGGACCACCGTGTCTTGGCAGTGACCGAATTTGGGGGGTATAGCTACATTGTGCCTGGGCATGTGTGGAGCGAGACCAAAAAGTTTGGTTATCGCCACTTTAAAACACCTGAGGCTTTGATGAAAGGTTATCAGGATTTGTTGCTTGAGCAGGTTTCACCACTGATTCCATTAGGCCTTGGCGCGGCAATTTATACGCAAACAACGGATATCGAGACGGAAATAAATGGTCTTTTGACCTACGACCGCAAGGTTGAAAAAATGGACGCGGCATTTCTGCGCGATTTGCACTTAGGTTTGATTAATACAGAAATTTAGGTTTTCCATACCATCGATGTCCTCACCGAATGGCATGAAAACCCAGGCACGCATGTGGTCATTTTTTTCGCACATGGTCTCCTGATAACATGCGAACAGAGTATAAATTGCTAAATAGTTATGCAAGAGTTGATGAATCGCTAAATGATATAGTATTGGTTAAACGTTATCAATATGAGGGGAAACGGAGACTAAAGGTCTTAGGAATTTACATATCCGCCTTGACATGTATGGTTGTTCGAACAGATGTAAACACTGTTGGGTCGGTCATATGCCGAACCGCGTGCTAAGTGGCGAGATAGCCAAGTTTATCGTTGAGCGTTTTAAAGAGCACTTTGAAAAAAACTGTTTCTACTCCTGAATTAGAGAACCTGATTACCATGATAATTACAGAGGGAGATGGCTTGAAGATAATGCTCTCTCCGTAGGCCTGAAACCCCAGCGTTTTGAGCTGGCAAGCTTTTACTGCTTGGCCAGGGATCCCGAATATG
>CAZTEP010000330.1:0-1966 GCA_964612325.1 uncultured Anaerolineaceae bacterium | reverse complement strand
AAGATATCTGGAAGAACGGATTTTATGTAACAGGCGTTGTTCTTATCCGGCAAGGTGGTAATGACGGGTTCGTGGAAGCAGATAATAAGACCCCGCCAGCGGAATATGAGAAACAAAAGATTACAGCAACGCAGGATAAAGACAAATTTAAAGCGCTGCAGCATCCTTTCACACTGTCGGTTGACAATAACGATACCGTTTACAGCAATCGCTTCAGGTTGTTTAAAGAAATAAATCCTTATTTCAGCAAAGCTTTATTTATCATAACCTCTGCCAACCATCAAACCAATCTTGGTGATGCGGCTGAATCGCCTGATGAAGATCTCATGCTTACAGCAGGCTGGAACAAGGTGTGGTACTATATACGAAGCAGCGGATTCGCCATAAAAGATTCGATCAACGTGTTTCTGAAAAAACAGGACAAACAAGTCCTGCTGAGTGATGATTTTAACGACGGTGTGCTGGATGACCGATGGATTGTTTCGGGATATACCAGCGAATATGTATATGTTAAAGAAACCTACGGAATTGTATTGATTAAGCAAGGAGGAGAGCGCACCAGCGTGCGCCTGAAAAGCAGGCCATTGACCATTGATCCCGATAAAAAGCTGATTATTGAATTCAAAAGCACATTCCGGAAAGACATTGATTGTACCAGCGCCTGGTTTCACATGAACAATTTCAGCATACAGTGCCGGAAAAAATGTGATGTACCGGAACAGATAAAGGTTGTTTGTGACTTTAAAACTGGACTGACACAGTGTTTTGTTAATAACGAAGAAATATCCCGACGTGAGAACAGTTCGATTCAACTTGAGGAGGGAAAAATTCAAATCGGCTTTTCATGTTCCCTCTTTGAAAAATGGGAAATTGATGATATTGTGGTTTATCAGTAAGAGTTACTCTTTCACCCCAAACTTATTCTTACCCTGTTTCCACTGCTACTGCTACTGCTACTGCTACTGCTGCTGCTGCCACTCCTCCGCCAGGTTTAGTTTGCAACTAAGCCTTTCTTTCCAAAGTAAGATCTGCTGAATTATTGTAGTAGACTAAATTTATTTGAAGCGAAGCTGCAACCGACCGCAGGGAGCTCAGCGCAGCCAAACTTCGCCATAGCAGGGTGTGGTTTATTCCCATTTAATCCCGGAGGGATTATATGTTTATAGAAAATCCGTCTATTTGTATTATTCGACCCCGGGCGAGGTCGAATCGTCAATTCAAAGATCCGTTGCTATGAACATCAGGTGTTTCTTTTTTGCTTTTGCATTAATGTATTTCTTCCAACAGTATATGCATACACTGCTGCTGGCACAAATGTCAATTTCAGGCCTTCAATTTCTTTAATCCCTTCCTTATCAAGTGTTGTAATCAATGCACTTTTCATATCATTACTTTTAAGAAATTGTATTAGTGACTTCAAATCACCAGGCTTTTCAAAAAATTGATTGCTCCACTTAATTTCTACTGCCCACTGTGGACGAAAGTTCTTTTCATCCAGCTTCACCATATCAACTTCTCCCCTTTGCCAACGCGCATAGTATGGTGTAAACCATTCGCGATGTAACCATTGTGCATATATTGCGGTTTCCACCATATTGCCTATGAAGGGATCATTTGGCTGAAGCGGTGTGAACAATGCACTTCTCAAAGAAGGATTGGTAAGATAAATCTTAAATTGTGTGGCTCTCTGAAATTGCTTTGGCTTATTTGAGATTTTGTGAACTACTTTAATCAGAAATGCAGCTTCTAAATACTCTATATAACGCTTAATTGTACTTTTCTGAACTCCGGAGTTTTTGCTTAAATCATCCAGATTTATTTCGCCACCGCTATTGTAAGCAATAGAAGTAAACAGAGAATTCAATTCCTGAACGTCTCGTATGCCATACAGACTTGGGAGGTCTCTAAGTAAAACCTTATCAATGATGTCACTACGAATATATCGGCCCGGATTGCTTTGAATTTT
>CAZTEP010000329.1:0-1967 GCA_964612325.1 uncultured Anaerolineaceae bacterium | reverse complement strand
AGATTTCGCGGAGTGACTGGAGTTCAGACGTGTGCTCTTCCGATCTAAACTGAAGATTCAATGGGATGACTTTTGCGAAGACATTCCACTTGATGGAGATGAAATGAATGGTTTCGTTGGCGAAATTTCTATTGGTAAAGAAAAAAGGGCTAATGAAAAACCGGGTTCTACCATAAGTTTTATTCTTATAGAAGATAAATAAAATGACAGTAGAACAAATATCGCTCAAAGACATAATAAGATTTAAAGATTACCGTGGATGTTTAAAACGGATAATAAAATTATGTGAAGAACAAAAAACTCAGGATGACCCAGAAATATATGAGGTATTTGAATATATTGAGCAGTCTAAAAAAAATGGTGATTACTCAACGAAAGTTATTGAGGATTTGATAAACTGTGCCTTTAGTGATAAAGATCAAGAATTATATGAAGCTTATCATGGACAACTTTGGCAAAAGGATGCTATAGCCTATTTGAAGGGTGAAAACCGTGCAGCGAATGATACTGCCTGGATTAAGGTCGCGATTGTAGAAGGTGATGAAGGCAGAATAGCTAAGTTGAAGGTTGATCGAATTAATTGTGCAGAGGGAGATCCCGTATTGCAAATTTTTCCGTGCGCTGAAAACATGAGCTTTGTAGAAACAGATACAGATGTTAAGGAATCTTACACTTTAGCATTGGGGGCTGCCATCCAGGAACTAAAATTGAATAAAGAACAAATAAAAGCGAATTTTCGCTGGAGTTTGCTCGCTGAAGATGGCTTAGAAATTACTGCCTTGGAGGGCGGTTCACTTGGGGCAGCTTTTAGCCTTTTATTTTACAGATTGTTAGAGGTTGATGCCAATAACGAAGTTGAATGTGAGGATAGGTATGTATAACATGGGAAATGAATATGAAACAGGAACTTGTAGCCTTTGTGGTTACAATCATCGCCATCTTGATTTGCGAAAGCCTTGTAAGTCATGTGGCGCGAGAAAAACTCTATTTGGTCTTTACTTAAAGAAATATCAAAGAGTAAGTGTGTATATCAGTATTGCCTTAGTTGTATTAGCCATCGTATTTGTCGTATACATTTTTCTGGATAAGTACTTTGAAATAAATCAATTGAAACAGATTATCGAAGGTAACGCGTTTCTACTTAAAAATCTCATTAACTTAATAGGATAGGTGAATTATGTCTAGAAGACCGATTATCGTCAGTTTTGTATTAGCACTTATCATTGTTGTAGCTGGAATGTTGGGTTTGAAAAAATTGATTGATACAGTGCAAGTTCCTTTGGAACGCACAGTCACAAAAGTATATGCAAATCAAACTTTAGAGAGCATTGCAAAGGTTACGCAAGCGGCGATTGATTTTGAGCGTACCAAAACAGCGGAATATCAAGATTATATTTACAAACAAACACAGACACAAAACGCTTGGAATATGGCTGCTACTGCGGCCATTACTCCCACGCCTGATATCAAACACGTTTGTGAAGCCCATGTTTCAAGCTATAATGCGTATGGTTTACCGGAACCGGGAAATAATCCTAACCAAGCTGAACATTATACAGTTGAGATAGGCCGGCCACTTCAGGTAAGAGCAAAGCTTATAGGTATGTCGTCATGGCTTCTTGTTCAATCTGGTGGAGAAGAGTTTTTTATGAAACCGGAACATATCACTTTCCATGAGCCCAATTGCTATGATGGTTTGAAAGAGGTTCATATTCACTATGCGGCTCAGTATTTACCAGATGATAACTGGCGACTGGTTTTAGAAGATGCTTTTACTTTGGATGAGCATGCCTGGAAAGAAGCTACGAGTAGAGGTCTTATTCCAACGGAGTCTGATGGGGATGAACGGTTTTTATCAGTCAAATCTATTAAAAAAAATACGGAGTTTTACACAAAATCCTTGGATGAACGCGATTTTCGAGCCTTTGAGATGAATTTTAATTCTGAAATTATTCGGCCTGATACCA
>CAZTEP010000328.1:0-1969 GCA_964612325.1 uncultured Anaerolineaceae bacterium | reverse complement strand
TCCAGACTGTATTGTGACAGCCTGGGAAAAACAACACTGGTCATAGCTACGATAAAAACACTGGTCACGGTTACAAAAAGATTGCTGCCGAAGGCCAGGGCCGCAGTTGTGCCTTCATCCAGGTGTGTGCCATAAGAGCGGTCTACGATCAAACAAAGCTGTAACAAGGAATTGCCCAATAATACTGGGAACAGCTGTTTCAGCATTTTTACGGTATGGTTTTCCTTGAAATCCAACCAGGATATTTTATACTTTTCCTTTACCAAAACTGGGAGTTGGATCAAGAATTGTAAAAGCCACCCGATGGTGATCATATAACTTATGAAAACGATGTCGGCGCCTTTGTAGAACAAAGCCAGCAGGATAAGGATATTGAATGGTATGCTGATAGCTGCCGCACGAAGAAAATGGCTGTGCACCTGCAAAATCCCAGTAGTGACAAAAGTCAGACTGACCAACAAAAATGTAGGTAACATGATCCTGGTCAGTAAAACCGCGATTTTTGCCGCTTCTCCCTCTATACCCGGAGCCAAAAGCCTGGCCAGGGTCGGCGCTATGATGATCCCGAACAGGGTTATGATCGTTCCCCATAAAGTTACCTGAGCATAAAGACGGGAGATATATCGGTTTCTCTCCTCACGATCCCCCTGAGTTATATAATAGGTCAGATTCGGTATATTTATGGAAGACAGGGCGGTACCAATGCCGGAGAAAAGCAGATTGGGCAGACTGAAGATAGTCTGGAAAATATCGGTGATAATACTGGTGCCAAAAATAGAAGCGAAAACTATCTCCCGGATGAATCCCAAAAGTTTGGCCATAAATATTACCGCAGAAACCCCTATGAAGTTTTTCCCCGTCCTCTGTTCTTCTATGCCAGCCGGGGTTTGATTTCCCGGTTCTGGTTCTGTTTGCGAAGACCGATCTTTAAGCAATGATAATGCCAGGCAGGCATTCTCAGCCGACTGCCGGCGCAGATGGTCGGCTTTTTTCCGTATGGACTCCTGACGTTCCTGATCATTCAATAATGAGCCAATCTCCCGCAGCATGATTACCGGGTCACTTTCCAGAGGCTGAAGATCAAATATTTTCAAAAACGCATCTATTTTGGGGTCATAGGAAATACCTGCAAAGGCAACTCCTGTGTTGGCGGCAAAAATCAGGGCATGAAGCCGCATGCCGATCATAAAATCCAGACGGGAGATCAGACTTAGGTGTTCCTCACTGCTAAGAGGGATATCAATTATGTTCGCAGGTTCCCGCATATATCCAGCCACCCGCCTGGACTCAGGAACGTCTTCAGGATAGGCCATGGGGATAAAAACGATTTGATAACCCTGCCGGGCCAGATCGTCCAAAACCTGGGCCAGCTTTTCCTGATATCCCTCCAGAGGAGGCCATGGTCTTACCGCCACACCCAGCAAGGGCTTTTTCTCCTGCTCATCCGGCAATGGCAGGAGACCTTCACCAGATTCGTCAGGTGATGTGAGGTAAAAAACCGGATCGGCAGTGATTATAAGCGGCGGGCGTATAACTCCGATCTCCTTGAGCAATACCGCCGATTGCTCATCCCTGAGTGTGATCAAATCCACCCGATTAGCGATCGATCTCATCAGCCGCCTGCTGAAGGGGCGGTCGATCGGACCCACACCCTGGGCATAAAAGATGACTGGTTTGCCCAACAGCTTGGCTAATGCTACGATACTGATATAATAAGGAAGGGAGCGGGGACTGGTCACATCCTGAAAAATGCTCCCCCCGCCGCTGATCAGCAGATCACTGGTGAGGAGATGCCAGAAGACCAGCAGAGGATTCATAAAATAAACTGCTTTGATCCCATGCCGCAAGAAAGTACGGCGGGGCGAACCGGAAAAAACTACGAACGCCGCTCCTGGTTCCAGGGCTTTTATCGATGACGTGATTGCCGCCAGCAGGGCCTCATCTCCGGCATTATCAAAGCCGTAATATC
>CAZTEP010000327.1:0-1974 GCA_964612325.1 uncultured Anaerolineaceae bacterium | reverse complement strand
TATAACATTTAGCTTCTGATTCTTTGAGAGGAGAAAATCTATCTCCATGTGATTGACCCTGTTTTCTTTATCATGTCGGGAATAAAAAACAGTCTGTGGCTATTCGTTTTTAATGTTTGTGCAACAATGTTTTCCATCAACATGCCTTCGTTTATATTCAATTTGTCAAACAGAATTGACTTATAGAGCTCATTCTCTGAATAACTGTTATCATAAAAGGCGTGTGTAACCAATAAGCCGGTATCAGCCATATAGCTTTTTCTGGTTGAAAAATCACCACTTAGTCCCAGTCCGATGTTGGGGTCGCGCGTATTAAAAGCGGTATTTGTTATCATGGCATCTTCAAGCCACATAAAGGCTTCTTCATAGGTTCTCAACCGTGCGGTTTTGGAGACAGAAGATAAATTAAATTTCTTTTCTCGTTTTGATAGTTGGCTTGGGATTTCATCAAAGATAGAGAGCACTTTATATTGATTTTTACCGGCAAATTTAGCAATGTCGTTTCGGTATAAAGTTAAAATATCTCTTTTAACTTCATCTACTTTCTTGAAATCTTTTTTATCAAGATATGCCATAATGGCTTGTGGCATTCCACCAATAAGCATATATAGCCGAAAATCATTCATAATTTTTCGATGAAGTGGTGCTCCTAAGGGTGTTTTTTGTTCATAAGCTTTGTGGAGCACAGGAAAAGTTGTTGTGTTACCCAGTGCCCAAAGGAATTCTTCAAAATCCAGTGGGTGTAAATCCAATGGTTGTTCTTCAGAGGGAATAACTATGCTTTCTACATTACGTCTAATTGAAAGCAATGAACCTGTTTCAATGTAGTCATATCACCCATCGGCTACGAGATATTTTATAAGTTGCCTGGCGCGTGGAAAGAGTTGAATTTCATCAAAAATGATGACACTTTCTCTTTTGTAAAGTTGGGTGGAATAAAGAGCCGAGATCTTGATGAAGAATAAATCGAGATCGTAGCTTTCATTTTCGTTAGGTCATGTATTTCTGGAGGCATATTAGCAAAATCGATGATTATAAAAGACTTGTATTCGTTTTGCGCGAAGTGTTGACAAAGATAACTCTTACCGACCCGTCTGGCACCATTGATGAGTAGTGCTGTTTTGCCGGCAGATTTTTTTTCAGTCCAGTAACTGTTGATACGCTTTACGTTTTAGCATTATGCACCTTAACTATAGTTTAACAATGAATCACGAAAAGATAAGTTAAAAGTTGCTTAATAATCACGAAAAGACATGTTGATAACATCAATATTAGCACGAAAAGACGCGATGCTGCTGTTTTGGCGATAGGGTGAAAAAACCGTAAACTACTTTTGCGAAAATTTGCACGGTAGAGAATCGACGAATTTATTTGCTACTGAATCTTTTGCAAATATTGTGCTCCGCCATTGACCCAGACATCAGTACCAGGTGCGATGCGGAGCCAACCCTGTTGTTCCTCAAAAATTTCAACTATTTGTCCACGCACCAAATTTCCCAGGACGCGGTGTTCTTTACCGGGCCCCGCGCGTTTGTAAAGCGCAGGAACAATGCAACGTGCTTTAAATAGGGGTGTGATTTTCGCTCCTCTTTGTGTTAAAGGGCGCAGTAGGTTTTTCTTTCCTTCGCACCAAACCGAGTCACTTGGATGGATGCGATACCAGCCATCTTTTTCTTCATATATTGTAACCATCTCTCCCAAACTAAGGGAGCCGATCACTCTATCTGATTGGCTGGGTCCGATACGTTTATAAAGTGTGCTAACGACACATATCGCCTGAAACAGGCCTTCATTTCTATCGTTTTTTGTTGCTTTGCTGTTTGCTGTCCGGCCACCTCGGGCACTGAAATAACGTGCCACATCTTCCGCGTCACCATTCCAACGGTTGTAGTTCATATAGAAACTTCCTGCGCCGATGCTTTTCCCTTTTTCTGTTGTTTGGTGGATGAGGTAGTCGCTTATGCCTTGTGGCAA
>CAZTEP010000326.1:0-1975 GCA_964612325.1 uncultured Anaerolineaceae bacterium | reverse complement strand
ACTCGCCGGACTGAAAGTAAATGACCTCTTTGTAACCGTGGATGGCGTAGCAATTAACAGCAACGAAACACTTGGCCAACAAATCCAGGCAAACCTTGAACAGGAAGTTGAGATAGTCGTTCTGCGCGATTCAGAAGAGCTTACAACCCGGCTCATTCCACGTCAAAACCCACCCGAAGGTGAGGGTGCAATCGGTATTGTCATGAACAACCCAAAATTGCCAGCCAAATTTGGTAATACACTCAAAAGTGCTTTTGGCACCTTTTGGGACCAGGTTAAAACAACCTTAACCCTGCCGGTTCAGTTAATCCGGGGTGCTGTCAAACCCGAAGAAGCGCGCGTGGTAGGCATTAAAGGCATTTATGACATGTTCGCCTATGCTGAAAAAACCGATCAAATGGCCGGCAACACCTTACCCATCGTGCGCCTTTCTTTGCTCTCCATGGTCAGCATCGCGGTTGGCATCACCAATCTTCTACCTGTCCCGGCACTTGACGGTGGTCAAATTCTGTTCTTACTTATTGAAGCCATTACCCGCAAGAAAATTCCAGAACGCCTGGTAAACGTAATCAACACCGTTTTCTTTTTCCTGCTCATCATATTGATGATTTTCATTACTTATCGGGATTTCATCAATCCCATTTTCCCGGGCTAAGGAGGCTTTATGTTTAGCATGATTCCCATTCAAGACCTGATAAAGCACCTTCGCGAAGACAGCTTACCCTATTCGCCGAAACTGCTCGTTCAATTTTCTGATCTTGACACGAAAAGTCTCAGTCTCTTAAAAGACCAATGGCTTTCCATTCAACTTGAAAGACGGAGAGCTTTTGTGCGAGGCCTTGCAGATTTAGCTGAAACCGACCCTCTGCAACTGCTTGAAGACACCGGAAAAATCGCCCTTGACGATACCGATGATGAGGTCGTCATTGCCGCCATCGACCTGCTTTTTGAAGCCGATGATTATCGCCTGATTGATACTTTTCTCAAATTCCTGGCTGATAAATCGCGCTTTGACAAGCTCCGTGCTACCGCGGCGAATGCCTTGGGCCCCTATTTCTACAAGTGTTCACTTGAGGAATTGGACAATACAATTTACCAAAAAATCGAAAGCCAATTACTTTTCGCATATGAAAATGACCGGTCTGAGCTCGTCAAACGCCGCGTGCTTGAAACCTTAGGCTATTGCGATAAACCCATTGTGAATGAGTTTATTTTTCAGGCATTATCAAAAAGGGACGTCTTTTGGATAGAAAGCGCGCTCTTGGCCATCGGTCGCACTTTGGATAACACCTGGGACGATACCGTGCTTGATTTCCTGAACAATGATGACCCCATCATCCTCGCTCAGGCTATCCACGCGGCTGGTCTGTTAGGTATTCGGCGTGCCAAACTGAAGCTCTTCAAACTCTTGAACCCTGAGGCTGACCCCGAACTGCGCCAGGAAGCCATTTGGGCACTTTCACAAATTGGCGGCAACGATATCATCGCCAGGCTTGAACATTTGGCTGAAATGACCGATGACGAAGATGAAATCGATTTAATCGAAGATGCTATTGACCAGCTTGAGCTTTTTAACGCTGCCGACCGCCTCAAACCCTTTATGGTTGTTGGTCCAGACCTGAGTGATGATGACTTCGATGAAGACGAAATAACATTTGATGATGATGAAGACGATGAGGATGAATTCTTCAAAATGCCTTTTAATATGGACGAATGGGCACGTTATACCGATGAAGACGATTTCGATGATGACGAATTTGAAGAAGAAGATGACGAGTTTGACGACTCAATGCTGGATGACGACGACGATTACTAATCCACGCGATTAATAAAAACACAAAAGCCTGTCAACTTATGCACAGGCTTTTTGTTTTAAATGCACAAAATCAATCTGCTGAACTTCCACGGTCTGGAGACCGGGAAGATGTTTTGATAAAACCATCAATCACTGTGCCTTGCCAAAAGTGTTTGTTTC
>CAZTEP010000325.1:0-2002 GCA_964612325.1 uncultured Anaerolineaceae bacterium | reverse complement strand
AAATCCGTCAACGGTTTTTGAGAAATTTAAGGTTGCCATTCCCTCCACAGTATTTAGCATCACAATTAAGTACGGCTTGAAAAACGCATGATTGAAGGAGTTATCGCATCAACCAAGCACGCTCATGAGAAATAGCGCCCACCACAGGGTATAATGGAACAAAGCCTAAGCCAGGAGGCCTATGGATTATACCAACAAGCAAGTTAAATCCAAAAAGCGCGTTACCGATCACGGTGAAGTCTTTACTGCCGAACGTGAAGTTAACGCCATGCTTGATCTCGTCAAACATGAAACGGAGCGAATTGACAGTCGCTTTTTAGAGCCTGCATGTGGCACTGGCAACTTTTTAGCAGAAATCCTCAGGCGCAAATTAGCGGTTGTTCAATCACGTTACGGGAAGCATCCTGCAGACTTTGAGCGTAACGCTTTTGTAGCGCTTAGCAGCATTTACGGCGTAGAATTGCTTGAAGACAACGCCAAAGAGTGTCGCTTACGCTTATTTAAGATTTTTGATGAAACCTATACCAAGGTTTGTAAAAAAAATTGTTCCGATGAATTTCGTCAGGCGGCGCGTTATGTACTGGAAAGAAACATTTTATGTGGTGACGCGCTAACCCTTAAAGATGCCAATGATGAGCCGATTGCTTTTTCCGAATGGTCATTAGTTACTGGCAATCTGGTCAAACGTCGTGATTTTCACCTGAGCCAGTTACTGGACGCCAATGAAGCCCAAATGAACATTTTTATGGATGGTTGGGACTATGATGCTGAACTCGGGCAATACATCCCCCAACCTTTTCAGGAATTTCCTTTGGTGGATTATAGAAACGTTCACGTTTCTACTCTGGATAAAAATGATAAGACCTTGTAAATTCTACCCCACAATGTATAGAGGCCTTTTAGCGGCAAAAGAGGAATTCAACTCAATTAATTCAAGCTTTAGACCAAAAATTACCCATGCCCAAAAATTGTTTTTTGAACGTAATAAGATAAGTGATCAAGAATATATTAATCGTTGTGATGAGTTGTTAGACGTTGTTTTATACCGCGATGAAGCTGCATACTTTACACTTGAGTACTTTCATTCAATAAGGAACACGAAAGATTTTTGTCAAGATCATATCAAGGACCTAAAAATCGATAAGAAGACGGATTTGTTTTTGTATCAAGTACTTTTAGACCAGTATTTACTTCTCACTGCGGCGACCTTGGAATTTTACATAAAATATATCTATTATTTCTGTTTAAAAAAGGTTTTTATAAATAAAAGCATTTCACAGATTTTAAATGAGATTAAATATGCTAAAAGCCAACGTGCTACCGCAGTTTATAACTACATAGTTAATAATGTGACTGACTGTTCAGAAGAAGAGACAATATTGTGGGGTGATAAATTACGCCGGCTCAGAAATTTGACTGCTCATAAGAAGCTTGTAGAAATAGAGTCTATTAAGAGAACCAACCTTCTGAATGAAACCAGAGAAGAGCCCGCCCTAGAAGGCGAGCAAATTGGTCATTTTTTAGAGAACGAATTCCAGTCTCATTTAGTGCTCATGTTCCAGGCAATGAATTGCCTGCTTTATGGTATTCCTTGGGTTCCAGGAGAGTTCCATGAAAAAATATATGGTTAAGTGATAGGAGGTAGAAATGATTAACAACACTTACCTAACCTTACACAGCCCCGATGTTTTGGATTGCCTGGCGAATTTGAGTAATGATGAAGTTTTCACCCCGCCAAAAGTGGTTAACCAAATGCTTGATCTGTTACCAAACGAATTATGGACTGATCCAAATGCCACTTTTTTAGACCCCGCATCCAAGTCTGGTGTCTTTTTACGGGAGATTGCCAAGCGTTTGTTGGTCGGGTTGGCACCTAAAATACCTGATTTACAGGAACGCATTGACCACATTTATCAAAAACAGCTTTTTGGCATTGCAATCACAGAACTAACCGACTTGCTTTCAAAGCGAAGTTTATACTGCACCAAGTACCCCAGCGGAC
>CAZTEP010000324.1:0-2003 GCA_964612325.1 uncultured Anaerolineaceae bacterium | reverse complement strand
CGATCTCCAATACGTTAAACCTGAAATAATAAGAGAAATCAACAACCTGGTAATTAAAAATCAAAGTCTTAAATTTGGCATACAAAAGGTTGATAAAATTGTCCTTTTTGAAAGCCAATTAGGCAAAAACGGACCAATTTATAAAATAATTCATCAATCAATGCTAAAATAAATGAAACAGACACTTATCGATAGAGGTGAAAACTGGAACCTGTAAAACTTGCCCGAATGATTGTTAATGTCTTGGAGGACAAACTCGCTGAAAACATTGTTCTCATGGATATTTCTGAAATTTCCGATTTTACTGATTGTTTCGTGATTGCAACTGCTTCCAGTCCCCGTTTAATGAGGAGTTTGAGCAAGGCAATTGACGAAGAAATTAAGCTTGAAACTGGTTTAAATCCAATTATCGAGGGTGCCAATACAGATGACTGGGTTTTATTGGATTATGCCTATGTTGTAGTTCACTTATTTTCCGCAGAAGCGCGAGAATATTACAATATAGAGAACCTTTGGCAGGCTGGTAAGGTTATTCTTAGTTTGCAATAAAGAAGTCACAACAAGAATGTGTCTTATCATATCATTATTCAAATAAGGCTAAAACATCTTTTGCATGCTCTTGTGGTTTGACTTTTTCAAGAATGCCTACCAGGATTCCTTCTTTATCAATGATAAATGTAGTTCGTTCCATTCCCATGTACTCACGTCCCATCATCTTTTTCTTTACCCAAACACCATAAGCCTCTGCAACTTTGTGTTCAATATCAGATAATAATGTAAACGGAAGACTGTACTTATCCCGGAAATTTTTATGGGATTTTGGACTGTCTTTGCTTACGCCTAAAACAATAATGCCCTTCTGTAAGTATTCGTCAAAACTATCTCTGAAACTGCATGCCTGAGTGGTACAGCCAGGGGTATTGTCTTTTGGATAAAAATAAAGGACAACAGGTTTTCCTTTGTAATCTGACAGTTTGTGAACATTTCCTTCATGATCTAAGAGTTCAAAATCTGGTGCTAATTCTCCAATTATTGGTTTCATATGGTCTCCTTTTCTATACAAAAAAATTAAAAATAAATAAATAAACAAACGTAAAAAATTGCATTATTGCGGTGGCTCTAATCAAATTAATATTTGGTTTCATTCCTAAAGATATTCTTTGAAGCAAATACATTTGAATCAAACTGAATATAACAACAAGCAACAAAGTCCAATGTGAGCGAAAATTCCCTGAGAAGTAAAGGTAAGCTCCTAACCCAATATAAGTTAGAAATATCAAAATGTTGTGTAAGTAAATGGTTTTTTCAAGTCCAATTAGAGGAATGATGCTTTGAGCGTTTTCCTGTGATGCTTGATCAAATTTTGGGAATTCAAGCGCAATAAAGGACGAACAAAGCAGAAAAAACAGCAAAGCACTCATAAGATATTTGAGTCCATCCAATGGATGAGATTGAAGTGATATCGCCAAAAGAAATATCAAAGGTGAAATGATTAGGCTCTTAAAGAACCAATTCAATGGTTTTAATCCAGGACCTGGCAAATTGATGTTTTGAATAAACAAAAAAGTTGTAATTAGAGCTATCCAAATAAGATTAATACCAATAAGAACCTGTTCCTTTAACAAGAAATAGAAACAAACAAAAATAATAGCTAAAAGAATAAAAGCAAAAATGTATTCTTGAGGCTTTAATTGTCGTTTGCCTGATCGCAAAGAGATATCATTCACAATTGTTCGATTAAATAATGAGCTGGTGTAGCATTGCAAAACATATACACTGAAAATAAACATAATCCCAGAAACAAAAGAAGTGACATTCCATGTTACTAAAATGGGATTAATTGAAAAAACACCAAGAATATAAACCGCAATCGCGCTAAGAATAAAGAAATGATCGAGCTTTAATGATTTTAATGATATGTTTTTCATAATTGCATTTTAACATAGTAGTGTCAAGGCTAAATAGAAATGTCCTATTGCTGGCAAGTTAGAAATGTCCTAATC
>CAZTEP010000323.1:0-2004 GCA_964612325.1 uncultured Anaerolineaceae bacterium | reverse complement strand
TTAAAAGCTCATGAAAAGCCTCATTTTCATCAATAAGGTTAAGACCCTGCTTGCGCAAGGCTTGCTTAAGGGCGTCCTCAAGCGCCTCGGCGGGCAAGTGTGGATTAATGCGCCGCAAAGCAGTCCTTAATCGTCCCTCCAGAATCAAATCCGTTTCAGTGCGCTCGGCAGGCAAGCCATCCAGGAGCTCCGGACCATAACGGACTTCATAACCCTGTTCGGTAATATGGTTTAGGATGAGTTTTTCGATATCTGATTCGTAGAGTGACATTTTCAGGTGCCTTTCTCAATCAATTGCCAGATTTCATTATTGTATTCCAAAATTTTCTTATCCAGGTCAATTTCAAAATCTTTTCGGAGTGTCTTAATATCCATAAGTTCCATTTTTGTGAAAAGGGGGCTCTCCCAATGCTTATAATAAGATGCTGTATTAAGTGGTAAGGGGTGAATACTTGTGGAGAATAAAGCCTCAGAAAGAAATCTGACTATTCCATATACCTTGTTAATACACTGCCATATTTTAGAAATGGTAAAAGGTGTTTCAGGCTTATTGTAATAATTCAGGCTTTCTGGTGAAGCAGCATGTGCATAAAATTTGTTGATGTAATCAAAGAGCTCTTTAAATTCATCTAATATTGATTCCAGCTTTTCAAAAACGCAGGGTTTTATCAAATCGGTTTTTGATCTTTCATGTGCTGTAATACCACTTAACTTATCAAACATTTCATGTGCGCTATTGACAGCGTCCCAATCGTACTCCTTTGGAACTAAAATCCCAATACCGTTATTATCATCGGGTTGGGATTGTCTCCAATCAACGAATTCTTTTATAACATTGTCCAGATCATATTCCAATTCATTCAATTCGAAATATATTTCTCGGGTTAAAAATTCTTGAGATTTCTTTAAATCATTGAGTAGTGCGCGCAATGAATAAACTCCACGTTTTTTATACAAGGACGCATCCTGACCTTCCACTAACCCACGTAGAGTTACCAGGCTTGAAATAAAGTAGTTACGGTCAATGAATGAATGAAATGCCCCGTTTAATTCGGGTTCTTCTGGGTTTTCATTTATTCGTTTTTGTCTACCATTCAGTATTATTTGATAGATTGCATAATCCCAATAACAAGTATTAATTCGTCGCATTAAAGAATTCGGGACATGCTCGTTAAGACAATCTTGCCAAAGTGCCCATTTTTCCTTTAATGCGAACATATCTAAGTTTACGGGTTTCTAGTTTATTATCAAATGAAAGAATTGATGAAACACTCTATAAACTTAAGATTATAGGAAGGCTTCGTAAACTAGTGTCTTTAAAACCAGTCTAATGCTTAGTGTCTTTTGGTGGACAAGGATCATTGCCATAGCTATCAGAATCCATAATGGTTCCATCTTTTCTATGAATTCTAAGTTCAGATTTTTGGTTTTTGGCAATACTTCTTCCAATTTTTTCGGCTTCAGCTTTGGTATCCGTAATTTTTGTTAATTTTTTGTTTCCTTCCCCTCGAACACCCCACCGGTTACCTACGGGGACAACATGTTGATTCTTTTTAGCCATTTTTACCTCCTTTTCCATGATACAAATAGCTAACACTACTATCTATTATATCATGCACCTTGTCGAGTTTTAGTGTCAAAAAAATTTCTTAACAGATCATCTCTAAGGTTTATTAATGTAAGGTTGTTTTTGGCCAGAACACCTGTAATATTTTGGATTATCTTTTTAATTTCGGAGTATTTTAATAGAATGTCTTTGGGAGGAATAACAATCAATTTTCGTTTACAAAAATCCTTAAATTGAAAATTCGAAATACCAGTGCTTTGAACTTGATAATCCCATGCTTCACCAGTATCGTAAAAATAAGTTAGTAGTGCACCAATATAATGGCTCATTATTTCCTCATTAATTCGAATGAGCCGGCAAAAACTTGTAGGTACTACAGGCTCAGAAAAAAGGCGCAATATTTTTTTTGAGAATTGGAAATTACGACCTGTAGATTG
>CAZTEP010000322.1:0-2018 GCA_964612325.1 uncultured Anaerolineaceae bacterium | reverse complement strand
CCCTGGATAATGAGCTTATGGTTAACGAAACCATTATCAAGACATTACCAGGCCCTGAGACATTAAAAGATGCCATCGTGAGGCTCAATCTATACTATCCAAGCGAATTTGAAAGCTTAATCGATGAAAGGCGCATTCGCGAGCATGCCAAAGATGCCTTCGAATTTCTTTTGAACAGGAAACCCAGTTATCAGTCACGCTCAAGACTCCCTGGGGACCAACAAACCAGTTTGCTCAGTCCGCTTGAACTTTTAGAGCTTTATTGGAAACAATCTGGAATAGAAAGCGAAGAACGCGAAAAACTCAGTAAATTGGCTGAAAGAATTATCAACAAATTACCTGCTGAAGATCAACTTTAAAAATGGATATTCCTAAGGTGTTGGGGTTTCGGCGGGTTCAGGCGGAAAGGCCAGGGCTTCTACAAAAACATCAACGCGCGCGATTTCGCCTGCCATTGAGTAAACGGTAATAGATACTGGTTTATTGTAACTGGTAAGCCCACCTTCTATATCAGAAAACCTGCGCATGCCTAAGACCGCGCCATCTTTATCATAGGCAACAGATAAAACATATATCGCCATATAGGCTGTGTTCTTGTTTTTAAATGAAATCTCACCATTAATTCTGGCTGCTTTGTTATCTAAAAGCAATTCGGTGGTTTGACCGATTAATTCAACTTCTAAATAGCGTTCTTCCCCCTCAGCGTAAGGCAACTGAAAATCAAGCTCCGCGGAGGCAGTCAGTCTTTCGCCCCACTCAGGCAGGAAATAACTCGCTGCTGGAACGCTGGTATGTGGGGGAATAACGTTGATTAGAGTTGTTGCAATCGCTTGCTCGGTTTTACCCGTTTCATCGCTTAGGGTTACCAAGAGAGAAACGTTTTCAAGCGCGTCATCGTTGTCATTTTCAATAACACTATAGCAATATACCCCCAGCATGGCGTCCCGATAACAATAAGTTTTGTAAATCTCAGGACCTTCCGAATCTTCTTCTTCATTGGAACCGGGTGTGTTTGCAGGCGCGATGGTCGGTGTTGGCACAGGTGTAGGTGTGATGGGAATCAACAACTCAGTACCAACTCTCATAGCATTTGGATTAACCTCTGGATTAGCCGTTTTTAATGCATCCAGACTCACCCCAAAGTAAAGTGCCACGCTGAACATATCATCATTTCTGCCAATTTTAAATGTTACCGGCTCAGGTGTCGCGGTTGGCGTGGATGTGGGACTTGGGCTCAGTGTATGGCTGGGACTGGGCAAAAAAGTCGCTGTCGCGCTGGGAACGAGCGTTGCTGTGCGACTTGGATCGGGAGGCAAAATCGCTGAAATATCTGGCTTGGGTCCGCAAGCGCTCAAAATGAGTGCTGTAATCAAAACAAAAACAATCAAATAATGACGCGTTTTCATAAGCTTATTATACCCATTTCAAGCAAAACAACTTTTTTGCCAGACCTGATGAATTGCCTGAATGAATTGCCAAGACGAGGCAGGAACAAATTCAATTTAATAGACTTGTCAATGAGTTTTTTAGAAACGGCACTTTCCTAAAAAACATTTCCAAATAAAAACAGCCTCGTCCAAAATGTCGAGGCTGTAAATCTCATTTGAAGGTTGGCATCAGTGAGGACTACTCATTGATATAGATAACTGGGAAATAAAGCTTGTATTCCGGTTCCACAGCACCTTCAGGATAATAAGTTACTTTGACTGTAACAGTCTTTTCATGATAATCTTCGCCATCTCTAACGATGATAGTACCTTCGTTTAAGCCAGGAGCAAGTTTAGTTCGGTCAAAATTTACTACAAGCGTTCCGGGCACGTTGCCACTGGTAGCACCCAGTACAATCCAATCATGGCTGGCTTCAGCAGTCCAGGTTTGGGGAGTGTCACCAGTGATGCGTATGCCTGCGGTTGGCCCAGGTGGGTCATCATGGCCGATGCTATAGGAAAGTGATACCGGCAAGACATTGAAGTTCGGCGGGGGGGGAATGACATAAGTGACATTCACTAAACCAGCAC
>CAZTEP010000321.1:0-2021 GCA_964612325.1 uncultured Anaerolineaceae bacterium | reverse complement strand
CGCGGGCTTTTTCTTCTTTAAGACGGTCTGGATCAGTGCCGGTAAGCGCGGCAACCAAAGTGGATTTGCCGTGATCTACATGTCCTGCGGTACCAATAATGCGCATAGATTAAGCCTTATCGATGAGGTTAGCGATGTTTTGAATTGAGTCCTGATAGGCGCGCAGAATGGATTGCACATGGCGTATAGTTTCGCGGTTTAGGGCATCAATCGCGTCTTGGTTGCGGACAGAAATATCTTTAATTTCTTCAATTTGCTGGTTAATCTCGGCTATTTCTTGCTTGCTATCGCGATTTTGTTCTTCATAAGTAAGCATATAGTTTGCCCAGCGTTTGATATCATCTGATTTGAAGCTGGCCCATTCCTGGCGGAAGCGTTCATCATTGAGACGTTGGACCTCACTGATTTCATTAATGCGGCGTTCGAATTGTTGGGTTAGTTTGTCAGCCTGGGCGATTGATTTGCTCACAGAAAGTCTGGCTTCTTCCAATGCTTCAATTTGTGTGTTGAGATTTAGGTTGATGGTATCAAGTTCCTGAAAACGACTTTCCCAGTTCTTGAAATTGCGTTCTTTATCAACCAAGCTGCTATTAACTGTGTCAATGAAAGCTGTCTGGGCTTCTTTGCGGTCATTTTCAAAAGATTGCAATTCAGCAATTCGGGTATCAAAAGACCTGAAGCTATCAGCGAGTACTTCAATGCGATTGCGGGTTTCATCCACGCGTTTGCGAATGGATATGAATTCACCTTGTAGTTCGGTGATACGTTTTGCTTCTTGACGGCGATTTTCTTCAATCATCTGTAAGGAGCGGCGATAATCTTCATCAAAACGGCTAACTTCGGTGATGCGCGCTTTTTGCTCTTCAATTAAGCGTGCCAGGCGCGTGTCTTCAACCTTACTGGTCTTAAGTTCTTCTCGAATAGGTGCAATTTGTTCCGTGTCTTCATGAAGTTTTGATAGATTTTTCTTTAGTGACTCAAGTTCGATGTTTTGCCGCTTGATTGCTTCATCTAAATTGGCGTTAGAGCGTTCGTTTGATTCGCGAATTTGTTTGGAAATTTCTGTGTTGAGACGTGAAATTTGATTGTCATATTTGTCATGCGCGGAAATTTGTGCAGCTTGTTCGCTCAAAGTCATTTCAAGTTCCTTAATTTGCTTGCGCAGATTGATATTTTCTGTTTCCAACAAAGTAAGGCGGTTTTGCAGTGATGCAAGATTGGTCTTGTCGTTTCTTCTTTCGTTGTCTAACCACTCCACACGCCGTGCGAGTTGTTCTAAACCTGCATATTCGTCCATAGTATTCTGCCTTTGTGAAATATAATTTCTGGTAAAGTGATTATACCCATAAATGATTGATTTTGAAAAAGCTTAGTTCAACAGGAAAATATTGCTGAATGGAGCTAAAATATCCTTAAATACCTGTGTGAACAGGCTCGGAAAAGTTCCTGCCAGTAAAAAGAGAAAAATCAGAATTGTGTTGAAGATGATTGATTTGATATCCTCCCCCGTTACGATGAGTAATGGGATGGTTTTTTCCGTCTTGGGGGGACTGATGAGCTTATGAATTAATGTAAATGTAAACATTAGAATTCCAAGAAACCCTAAACTTAGCCAAGTTTCCATACCATAACCTGACCAGGGTAAAAGGTTGATGATGTTTCGTTTTGCAGGGAAGCTGGCTAAAATTGGCATACCTGTTAAACTCAGAAGACTTGTAATTAGAGTAATGCAGATAATTGGGTAACGATGAAAAAGACCACTTAATTGGTCTATATGACCGTCAAAATCCGTTTCAAGTTGTTCGAGTTTGGCGATGTTATAACTAAGTCCAGCATAACCCAATATTCTGGGAATAAAAATGATTTGCAAGTAGCTCATGCCACCTTGTTGCGTTAGACCAATTGCGAGCAGTGCGTATCCCATTTCCCATAGATATAAATAGGCCAAGACCCTACGGATTTGTGTCTGAAAACTAAGTAAGAGGCTCGCAATTAACAGTAAAACAATCCCACTCCAACGT
>CAZTEP010000320.1:0-2046 GCA_964612325.1 uncultured Anaerolineaceae bacterium | reverse complement strand
CTACACCAGGACGTACACTCTTTCCCTACACGACGCTCTTCCGATCTTATTTCATCCTGCAATTCCGCGGTAATGGGGAAGAATTCGACAGGTCCAAGACGGTCCTGGACGACTTCCGGCGTAATGAGCGTGGTTATCTTTTCGCCTTCAGCCTTTTTGCGCGCTGTTTTACGTAAAATGGCACCAATTTGGCGTTCAAAATTGCGCACACCGGCTTCGTAGGTGTAACTTTTGATGATGAAGCGCAATGCTTCATCTGTGAAATTAATCTTTTCATCTTGCAAACCGTTTTCTTCGAGCTGTTCCGGGATGAGGAACTGGCGCGCGATTTCCAGTTTTTCTTCTTCAATATAACCTGGAAATTCGATAATCTCCATGCGGTCAAGAAGCGCGGGAGGAATGCTCAAAACTGTATTTGCAGTGGTAATAAAGAAAACTTTTGAGAGATCGAAGGGCACTTCAAGGTAATGGTCTGAAAAGCTGTAGTTTTGTTCGGGGTCGAGAACTTCCAAAAGTGCTGAAGCAGGGTCGCCATGTAAATCGGAACTGAGCTTGTCAATTTCATCAAGCATAAAGAGTGGGTTTGAAACACCCACCTTGCTGATGGTTTCGATGATACGACCAGGCATTGATCCGATATAAGTACGACGATGACCGCGGATTTCGGCTTCATCGCGCACACCACCAAGTGACCGTCGCACGAATTTTCGTCCCATAGCCTCAGCGATAGATCTGCCGAGGGATGTCTTTCCGGTTCCGGGTGGTCCTACGAAGCAGAGGATGGGTTGTCGGTTGCGGGGCGGATTGAGGGAACGCACAGCAAGATATTCGAGGATGCGATCTTTGGCTTTTGGCAGACCGTAATGATGTTTGTCTAAAATGGCTTGGGCTTCTTTGATATCAACGCGGTCAACTGTTTCATTATCCCAGGGTAATTCTAAAAGCCAGTGCAAATAAGATGAAATCATGCCACTTTCTGGGGAGAGAGAGGGAGTCATCTTGAGGCGGTCAAGTTCCTTTTGAGCGGTTTTTAGCACTTCCTCAGGGTATGAGCGTGTTTCTAACATTTCTTCAAGCGAGCGGATATCTGGGTCAGATGATTTACCGTCATTGAGCTCTTGTTGAAGCTTATCAATTTTTTCGCGGAGGTAGATTTCGCGCTGTCCTTGGTCAAGGTCCTGCTGAACGCGGTCATTTAACTCAAGTTCCAGTTCCAAAATGTCAACTTCGCGACGAACGAGTTTGAAAACAGTTTCAATGCGTTCTTGGGGATCAACAGATGTGATGACCTCCATTTGTTGATCGATGTTTAAGTTGATGCTGGAGGCCACCAAATCGGCTAACTCTCCGGGGTCTTCAATGTTTCGCGCGTAGTCAATGACTTGTGGAGGGAGAAGCTGGGTAAGTCGCGCGAATTTTTCAAAGAGTTTCAGAACCTGTCGCATCAAGGCTTGAACTTCTTTAGACCGTCTTTTGGGTTCCTTAATAAGTTTTACTTTGGTGTAGAAAGTATCCTCTTCAAGGAAAAGTTCAATAATTTCAACCCGACGACGACCCTGGACGATGAGCGAGTAATGGTTTTCGTGGATTGGAATAGGCCGACCGGGAGCGATTTCAATGCCGAGTGGTAAAAAGTTTTGAGGTTCTTCTTCGCCATCATCAAATACGCCAATGATGGTGGTGTTTTCTTCACAGGCTTGTAAAACCGAATTAAAAACTTTGGTCTCACCTGATAATTGAATAGGCGTTAGGGAATTAGGTAAAACCGGGTTTTTGCTGATGAGCATTGCTGGCGCGATAAAGGTGCCGTCTTTTGAAGCGCGGCGGTTAGGCGCGTTGCTGACATCAACGAGGCTTGAAAAATCGAGCTGGCTTGCCATTGAATAAGGTGGCGTTTTTGGGTTATCTTGATCCATAATATCCTGTAAAAAAGTGTTTCATTTGTAATCCTGGTTCCATATGACACGAATGGCTGACGCAAGAAACAGGCTGCCTGTGGCGATAATACCATTGTTGTCGCCGGCAAGTTCGAGTGCTTTTGCTAGA
>CAZTEP010000319.1:0-2047 GCA_964612325.1 uncultured Anaerolineaceae bacterium | reverse complement strand
CGCAGATATTATGAAAGAGTATGAGAAAATACGAAGAGAGGGGTTTGTTCTTTCCATAGAAGAAACCTTCAGCTATGTCATAGGTGTAGGGGTTCCACTGGTGTCACAGGACGGAAATGTTCGCCATATGCTGGCAGTTTCCTTTTTCAAGCAGGATAATTGGAAGGAAGAGATCGAGAGAATCAAGGAAATACTTTTCAAATACAAGGGGGAACTGGAAAAATATATGGTGTAAAAGGAGGGACAAACGTAAAGACAGCTTGAAATAATTACATAATATGGTAAAATAACCCAAAAGGCAATATGGAGGTTAGTTAGTGTGAAAGAAAATAAAAACAAGCCGTAAGATGGCAATAAAAAACAGGCTATCTAAAGATAACCGAAAAATCTGTGCAATGAATTAAATTGTTTAGGAGACGAGTAATTCCTCTGAGATGATGCCCTCCTTTTTAAGCAGTTTAATTGCCTGCTTGATTGCTTTGGATTTTTGCATTTCCTTAAGTTCGACAGGCATATCGATTTTGTACAAATCGCAAGGGTTCCACATCTCGCCGGTAGACAGCATGTTGAAGACGGCGGTGAGAATCATCCTTGCAATAGCAATGATAGCTCGTTTTTTTCCACGGCGTTTCATGATGCGTTCGTATTTGAGTTTGTAGTAAGGAGATTTGTCAGATTTCACGGCTGCATGAGCAACTTGTACCAATGCAGGTTTGAGATAGACTCCGGCACGTGTAGTCCGAACAGACTTTTTCTTACCGGCAGACTCGTTGTTACCGGGAGTAAGTCCGGCCCAGCAACATAAACGCTTGGAAGAAGAAAACTGAGACATATCAGTACCAATCTCGGAAATAATAGTTATCGCACTGTTTCTATTGATTCCCGGAACGGTACAAAGCAGATTGACAGCATTATCATAAGGTTCAGCCAACGAATCAATTATTGAGTCTATATCAGCAATAGCAGAAGTGATATAATCCATATGTGCACGGATGATATGCATGCGATATTTTTGGGGATCAGTCATCTGATAACCCTCGATGGACTCAATGACACTTTCAGACTTATTCTTGAGTGAACGAAGCAGTCTGGAGGATATTTCTTCGTGGTTGATGGAATTGTCGGACTGTTCAAGAAGGTAATCGATTATAGAGGTGGCTGATTTCCCGAAGATATCGGAAACAACCGAATCCAATGCAACATTACAAACGGTAAGAGCATTTTGAAATCGATTCTTCTCGCTGCTTCTGCAGGAAGTTAATTTATACCGATACCTCGTAAACTCTCTGAGAATACGGATAGGTTTGCACGGTATATAGCTTCCGGGCACAAGCCCTAGTCTGAACAAGTCTCCAATCCATTTGGAATCCTTTGTGTCGTCCTTGTTCCCTTTGACAGCCTTTACCCATTTAGGGTTGGCGATGGTTATGTTAATTTCATCTTCCAAAAGGTTGAACACAGGTATCCAGTATTTACCGGTGGATTCCATGCAGATATCACGACAGGAATTGTCCAACAGCCATTTTTTGAACTCAAGAATGGAATTGTTGAAGGTGGAGAAGCGCTTCTTCTGATAAGAAGGCTGAACTCCGGAAGTAGTTTTGATGATTGTGGCAACGAGAAAAGATTTGTGAACATCGACACCACAACAAATCTGATAAACAACTTTCATAGGCAAGCTCCTTTCTAATAAAAATAAAGAAGCCATTGACTGCCTCATCACACAATTTAACAAAGGCGTTAAAACAATTCTTAGTGTACGGATTAGTAATACCACTTATTTGTGCTTGAAAGATGGGGCTTACACTGATTATTATGCTGTCTTTAACGAGGAAGTTAATACGACTCACCTCTTCGTGCTTTGTAGTATAGCTTCTAAAAAGTATTTTATACCAAAGTGAAAGAAGGGTAAGTAGCTTTCACAACTATTTGTGCCGCCGACGAAGGCGGCGGAATGGAGATTATTATGAAACTGTGGAAATTAATTATTATAATCTTCAGCATTGTTATCGCATTGTTAGAGATCGGAAGAGCGTCGTGTAGGGAA
>CAZTEP010000318.1:0-2065 GCA_964612325.1 uncultured Anaerolineaceae bacterium | reverse complement strand
CCTAATTTGGTGCGTCCTTCCAGTATGGGGTCGAACCTCTAATAAACTGTGCCTTGCAAAAGCCTTAACGGTCTGATATTCCGAAATCGCCACTCGGGCTTTCCCGTATTTTACAGTCATTCGCTGACGATGCACTTCATCTCGGCCGATATTAGCCTCAATACGTCCGTTTGGTGTGGGTGGATGACCATCAACAAGTGCCAAATATGTTTTTATGGCTTTGCGCGTTTTAAACTGGCGAACCAGCCATTTATAAGTCTCGTTATTCCGGGCAACAATCAAAACACCTGAAGTGTCTTTATCCAGCCGATGTACGATTCCAGGCCGGCCTTCTTCACCAACTCCACGCAGTTCCGGCCACCGGTAAAGCAAGGCATTCACCAGGGTTCCGCTCTGATTGCCAGCACCCGGATGAACAACCCAACCGGCATCTTTATTGATAACGATCACATTTTCATCAACATAAAGTACATTCAAAGGCAAATCTTCGGCTAAAAGTGTTTCTTCTCGTTCAAGCTCAAGATTAATATCAATTTTATCGCCTAACTCAAGCCGATAAGAGGCTTTTGTGCAAATTTCACCATTAACACGGACAAATTCACTGGCAATTGCAGCTTGCGCTCTTCCCCGCGAAACATCCTCAAACGCGACACAAATCGCTTTGTCTAAACGTTCGTTCGACTCCGCTTCAAAGCTGCGTTTTTCAAAAGCTTTGGTCATTCTTCTTCACCAACCTCTGAAACATCATTACTCTCAGCATTCTCTAAAGTTCCACTTGCTTTTCTTGCGCTAAGCGCTTTTCGTTCCTCTATCAAGTAATAGATAATCATCAGAAAAACACCAATAGTCACTGCTGAATCAGCCACATTAAAAACCGGGAAACGCCCTACAGCAATAAAATCAATCACGTAACCGAATTTAATCCGATCAATAATATTCCCAATAGCACCTGCAAGAACAAGTGAAAGGGACAGTTTCGCCAATACATTATTTCGTTTTAAAGTTTGATAGTAAAACAAGACCACAAGGCTTACTACCAGACTAACAACCAACAAGACAACATTCGCGTTTTGAAACAGGCCAAAGGCCGCACCTGTATTTCGCCAATGCACAATACGGAAAAAATCACCTAAAGCTTTGATAGGCGAGACGCTTTCACCTAAAGCCAATTTATGACTCACTAAAAGCTTAGTCCAGCGGTCTAATGCGACGATAACTGTCACAATGATGACCAATAGCAGATTGTGTCTCATTTTCTCTTTCATATTATCCAACTTTCTCAAGCGCGATAACCAAACTCTCACCATCAAATTGATCGCTCACCTTAGCAAATCCAACTGGATCAGAACACAATTCTAAATCAACCGTTAGGGTTTCACTGCAAAGGTATTCACGGTTCGTTTCAATCGCGGCAGTCAGTTTTTCACTTGCATGATAACGTAATCGAATGCGGTCCGCGATATCAAGACCAGCGTCTTTGCGTAATGCCTGCACCCGTCGAACAACTTCGCGTGCTAGACCTTCGTAAATCAGGTCCTCAGTCAAATTTGTTACCAACGCCGCTAAATACGCGCCTTCAGAAGCTACTTCATAACCAGCACGCGATTCTGTTATTACTTCGACCTCATCAGGCTCAATTTCAAATGTTTCACCATCAACAAACACTGGCACAGTCTGTCCAGCTAAAAATCGTTCAGCGCTCTCACGCTGTGGCAAGGCCAATATCGCCTGACGCACCTTTGGTGAGAGCCCCTTGTACTTTTGACCAATCTGTTTAGGCAATGGATTTAAGCGATAATTAACCGCATCACCACTCTCGCTTAGCAAACTAACCGATTTGACATTCAATTCATCTTCCAGAATATCCGCAAACTTATCAACGACATTCGTCTCATCAGCACTGCCGACCGCAAAAGCCGCTTCAGAAAGGGGCTGACGCACCTTTACACTCGATTTTGCTCGCGCTGCGTGACCCAACGACGCTAATTTCATCACCACGTTCATATCGTGGTTGAGTTTTGTATCAATTAAGCTTTCATCATATTCGGGCCAGTCAGCCAAATGT
>CAZTEP010000317.1:0-2066 GCA_964612325.1 uncultured Anaerolineaceae bacterium | reverse complement strand
GCATCACCAGCGAAAACTTCATGGACCATCTTGATGAAATCCAGGAACATATTTACGGCTACTATGGCATATCGGAATTCGAAAAGATTAACATAACAACAATCACCGAGAAAGAGTATAAAGAGTTATTAAAAACCCAGTATCCATTGATGGGTCGTGCAAACAACCTTATGAGAACAATTATCTTAAACTTCTTTAGTCTGGTTCCACGCGGTTATGACTATAGCACCTATGATAAAGGTCGTCAAAAATCTGATGTTGATTTCTTTGCTGGCACCAACATCGACCTTGAAACCCGTTCAATCAGCTTTGTTGAAGGTTTTTCAGAACCGGATATGCAGTTGTTCAGCTACATCAACAGGGTAGTTGACTTCGTTTTTTATGACCAATTAACACCGGATACAGACACAACCAACCTCCTCATGGCTTATACTACCTATGACGGAAACAACGTTGTGACCGCCATAGGTATGGGGACCACCTACTACATTATTGACAAATGGCTTCAGGATTATGGTGATCCAGAGGCAAAAATCCCCGAAGGATTTTTGCGCCGCACAAAATTTATGCCGGGGGAGATTCCTCCCTATCTTGAAGCGCGTGAACACATTCCAATAGATTATGGAAAAGCTTTTGTAGAGCATATCGCCAATACAGAAGGGTTTCCCGCGATGTTAAATATTTTGTTAAATCCACCCCAGGCATCATCACTCATAGTCCATCCCGAACGTTATCCCCATCTGATAAAAGGAAATATTGAAATCGTAGATTTCACAGAGAATATGCCCGGCGAGTGGGAAGTTCTGTATGTTGATATCATGGGAGAATTATTCTTATATCAGTGGCTAACACAGCTGCAACCCCCATCCATGGCTGTGGAAGAAAGTCTGGCCCGCGAGATAAGTTCAGGCTGGAGCACGGATTACCTCCTTATTTACGGCAATCCCGAAACATCTGAAGTTGTATTAAGCTATTCGGTAATGTTTTCAAACCCTGAAAAATTCGAAAGCTTAGGAAATGAGCTTGAACGCATTATCGGTTACATGAAATCCCAACATCTTTTTTCAGCTTATTTCGCACAGCGCAATTACACTTATCAAATAATGATTTCATTAAATTTAGACACCTACAAAAACGCCGTGGATGCCTATAACACGACCATCGCAAATCCATAAAGAGGAATGTAAGCAAAGAGTTTAATCGACATTACGATTGCACGTGGCCTCTCGGCCACGTGTCTTGTTAAGCCATGATAACGATAAAAGATTGCTTTTACGGTTAGAGCGTTTCATCCGAGAAGAAATCGTGGTCTACTTTTTTTATTTCATAAGTTGTACTAAGAGACACACCTACATTGTAATCAATCATCAGCTCTGCTAACCTTTCGCCATCAATAAGAATCACCTTGGCATCAATACTTTCAGCATATTTTTTAGCTTCTTGAGTAAATTTTGTTGTAGTAATAAAAACACCTCTTCGAGCATGCTGACCAGCCAATGCACCAACAAATTTGTGAATTTCTGGTCGACCAACGGAAGAATCTAATTTCCATTTTTTTGCTTGAATGTAAATCGTATCCAGTCCCAACTTATCCTGGTCAATAACACCATCAATACCTTCATCACCATGTCGACCTACCGCTCGAGCTAATTCACGTTGAGTACCGCCGTATCCCATCTTATACAAGAGCTCAACGACAAGCTTTTCAAAAAAACCTGGAGATGTATCCATTACGACATTCAATACTTCAGTGGTTAAAGTTTCTCGTAATTCTTGATAAGCGGATTCCATTAATTCTTCTGGCGTTTCAACAGATTCTGATTCAGGTTCGTCACTTGCTTTGATATTTTTTTGTGGTTTCCTTTGCCTAAACTGGACAAACTCGGGATAGCAAGATAATAATTTATTATTAATTGCTTTTGGATTTTCTGCAAGCAAATCACGCCCTCTTTGTGTTATCTTAAAGTAACTTCGTCTTGGATATTCCAAAAGTTTTGCTGCTTTCAAATAAGATCTTGCCCAGCCTACACGATTATAAAATACCGACTGAGCGCCACTTGGAAGCA
>CAZTEP010000316.1:0-2067 GCA_964612325.1 uncultured Anaerolineaceae bacterium | reverse complement strand
CTGTTGTCTTTGAATTCTCCTGTGGATGTTCAAGGTCAATTTCACGGTGCGCAGTGTTAAAATCGCCTGTAATAATCACTTTTTTTTCGCTTTTGTGCAATTCGTCGCATTCCTCCAAAAGCTTGGCGTAAAACTGCAATTTTTCGGACACACGGCGATTTCCTTCACCACCATTCGGGAAATAAATGTTGTAAAGGTAAAAGTCAGGATACTCAAAGCGAATAACGCGCCCTTCTTCATCAAACATCGGGTAATCAATACCCAAACTCACCGACAGAGGTTCATCCCTATAAAATGCAGCTGTACCACTGTAACCGGGTCGTTCAGCCGAATTCCAAATCTTCTGATAACCGTCAATAGACTGAATCGCCTCAGGAACCTGTTCAGGTTTTGCCTTAATTTCCTGCAAACCCAAAAAATCCGCATCCAGCTCATTAATCCAACCCACACCTTCTTTGTTAAAAATTGCTCTGACACCGTTCACATTAAACGTTGTTATCTTCATAAAACGTCCTTTCAAGCCTATGGTAAACTTTAATTCATGGAAAATTATACCAAGTCATCAAGTTCATTTTACAAAAGCTGTCTACGCTTTAGTTTGATACTGACATTATTATTTAATGTTCTTTCTATTCATCCTGTTCAAGCACAGGATCCTGAAAAAGTCTTTCCCGAATACATTGTGCAAGAAGGCGACACATTACTTGGAATTGCCAATAGGTTTAATGTCAACCTTGATGAGCTATTAGAAGTCAACGAATTCAGACCGGATATGGTTCTTTATCCTCTCATGAAAATCAAGATACCCGGATTTGAAGGACTTCAAGGCGTTCTCAGCACAGATTATGTCAGCCTCGGTACCAGCTTACAAAGCCTTAGCCGTCGCAGTAAAATAGAACTAAGCCAAATCGTTCGTTTAAACTATATAACCAGTCCTTCTGAGCTTTTTGTTGGCCGTGAACTTTTGCTCACCGATCTTGACCAAAACGAAGCCATTAAATCAAGCGCAATCTCAATTGGAAACAGTTTTCTCGAATTAGCCATCAAAGCCAATTGCAATCCGTGGACCTTAAGCAAACGCAACCTGTTAAATAACGCGAACTATGCCATTCCCCAGGACAGCCTTTTTATCCCAGGTGATACTTCCCAGGCAAACGCGATGGCAATCCCCGGAATTGGCTCAATCTCAATTGGCAATCTGCCCCTGAAACAAGGCGATACCTATTTCCTGACTGTTTCAAGTCCCAATCCAATCGCAGTATCGGCCACTTTAGCGAAAGCATCTCCACAATTTACTGATTTAGGCAACGGCACACACATTGCCTTTGCAGGCATACACGCGCTCACTGAACCGGGTGTTTATCCCCTAAACATGGATTTTCAATTAAGTGACGGTTCAAATTATCGTTTTGAGCAAATGGTTATTATCACATCCGGGAATTATGCAACTGATCCCCCTCTTTACGTTGAAGAATCCACAATTGATGCTGATAATATACGCGCAGAAGAAGCTGTTTTTAAAGATTTAACCTCAAAAATAACCCCAACGCAACAATGGCAGGACCAATTTGTTGCGCCATGCCAAGACCCTGACGACATCACGTCATCCTTTGGTAGCCGCCGCACCTACAACAACGATCCAACCATCTACTATCACACCGGTCTTGATTTTGGCTACAACAAAGGCACAGAGGTTTACGCCACCGCTCGTGGCACGGTTGTCGGCGCTCTGCCTAATCTTATCGTGCGCGGAAATACTGTTATCATTGACCATGGCCTCGGTGTTTTTAGTATTTATCTTCATCTCAGTCAAATTCTTGTTGAAGAAGGTGAAATCGTTGAACCAGGACAGTTAATCGGTATTATTGGAACCACAGGACGTTCTACTGGCCCACACCTGCACTTTGAAATTGACATTCAAGGCACACCGGTAAATCCGGCAACATGGCTAAAAAGAGCCTTTCCTTAATTTTTTATGTATAATTGAAGTATTAAACAAAAAGAGCAACCCGAGTTGCTCTTTCGTATGCGCTGAGAGGGAGTTGAACCCTCACGCCTTGCGGCACT
>CAZTEP010000315.1:0-2069 GCA_964612325.1 uncultured Anaerolineaceae bacterium | reverse complement strand
TTCAGCAATTAATTGTTCAAGCCAGGGAACGAGATTTGAAGCAAAGTCCTCTGCGATAAAACTGAGCTTATTTCTGTTATGCTGTGCAGCTGTAGCCAAGACCAAACCTAACATTAAATTTGCATTTGCAGCAAAAGCGATGTTTTGGCGACTGCTGAGATCTGAGGAATGCGCTTGTTTAATAAAACGTTCCATATCTAAGCCAATCAAAGCCGCGGGTAGCAATCCAAAGGGTGTAAACACTGAAAAACGACCACCAACGTTCTCCGGCGCGTAAAAAACAGCTCTAAAACCGTTTTGCTCAGCAAGTTTGGCCAAAGATGAGCCTGGGTCTGTAATAGCGACAAAATGGTTGCCCGCATTTTCTCTGAATAATTGGTCCATCTTTGCTTTAAAGAACCGATAAGCAGCCATGGTTTCACTGGTGCTGCCACTTTTGCTGGCTACAATAATCAATGTATGCTCAAGGTCAATTTCTTCAAAATACTTTTGAATTTCCGCTGGGTTTGTAGTGTCAATAATTCTCAAACGAAGGCCTTGTCCTTGTGGAATAAGATGGGTAAAAGATTGTGCCATGACTTCAGGTGCTAAAGAAGACCCACCCATTCCAAGAACAACAACATCAGTAAAGCACTCATCAAGCAATTGTTGGCGAAAAACATCGTATTCTTTGATGAGTCCAATTTGTTTGCCCGGCAGACTGAGCCAACCAAGTCGATTTCTGATTTCTGCATAAGCTCCAGTATTATCAGTCCATAATGTTGGATCATTTTCAAACAAGCGCCTAACCATATTATCTGTTGCTGCGGCTTTTATATTGCTAATAAGCGTTTCGTTAAGGGTATTTACTTCAATCGAAAATTTTTGCCTTTTCAATTCAATGGTATTCAAAAGGCTTTCATGTGCTTTTTGGAAAGCACGTACGCCTTCGTCTTCAAGTTGGGCGGTCACTTTATCAAGGTCGATTCCAAGCTCGTTAAGGGTATCTAAGCGTTCGATAGACGTTTTTATGTCGTTTTCAATTCGTAATTCGGGTTTGCCATGATCAAGAAAAGCAGACAAAGTTGCTGTGGGAATCGTATTAACCGTGTTTAAACCGATTAGTTCATCAACATAAAGACAATCTGAATAATTGGGATTCTTTGTTCCTGTTGAAGCCCAGAGAGGACGTTGGATTTGTGCGCCCTTTTGCGCCAGTTTCTCAAAACGAGAGCTACTGAAAACGTTTTTGAAGGCTTGATATGCCAGTTTAGCATTATCAACGGCAATTTTGCCAAGCAAATTTTGTGCTTCGTTTGCGCCATTCTCAATTTGTTTTTGTAATAGTTTGTCAACTGCCGTATCGATTCTTGAAACAAAAAAGCTGGCCACACTGTGGATATTGGAAACAGGCAATCCTTTTTTTAGCCGATCTTCAAGACCTAAAAGGTAAGCTTCTATAACTTCTTTATAACGGTCAATTGAAAAAATCAGAGTTGCATTAACGTTAATCCCTTCACTAATTAAAGCACGAATAACCGGTAAACCAGCCAAAGTAGCTGGCACTTTTATCATCAGGTTTTTGCGGTTTATTTGTGCCCATAGCGTTTTACCCTCATGAATTGATTTTTCGGTTTCGTTGGCTAAGGTAGGGTCAATTTCGACACTAATATACCCATCAAGTTGTTGGGTTGATTCAAAAACTTGATTAAAAATATCAGCGGTCATTTGAATATCTTGTTTGACCAGTTCAGAATAAATCTGTTCGGTGTTTAAACCAGCCCATGCCATGGCTTGTAGGCTCAAATCATAAGCACTTCCCTGACTGATGGATTTTTCAAAAATGCTGGGGTTAGAGGTAACGCCATATGCCTTCCCGTCAATTGCGAGTTGTTGCATTGCGCCACTTTCGATGTCTTTGCGGTCAATATTATCGTACCAAATCGATTGACCCAATTCTTTTGTTTCAATTGCTTTGTTCATTTTTCCAACTCCTCTATTTGTCTTGCATCATTTCAAAAACGATTTTTAGGACATTCTCGACAGTAAAGCCAAAAGATTCAAAAACAAGGTTTCCTGGAGCACTATGG
>CAZTEP010000314.1:0-2071 GCA_964612325.1 uncultured Anaerolineaceae bacterium | reverse complement strand
ACACCCCGGCGCGAGATTGAAGTATATCCTATTGCCTTCGAAAACGTCAAGCGTTGTGTTGCTTTAAATCAAAAAAGGGCTCAAAAAACATAAGCAAAATTAGCGAAATTATAAAATCATGTGTTGATTAAAGGTCTAAAACTTGCACTCATTGCTGTGAGGTGAATGATGAAATACAAAATTAAAAATGAAGATATTGTGAATGGAATCAAAACCAACTATCCAAAATACACAACCCAATTAATGAATTTAGCTAATCAAAATGCTGGAGCAACGAGACCAAGGAGTGTGGGGCAATTATCTGAGCTGATACAAGATTATGCCAAGGAGGTTGACAGCAGGAGTGTCGAATCATGGAGAGTCTGGTATTTAGAAAAATATCCCGATAATATAGATCAAGCTGTTAATAAGATTTTAAGACAGATAGAGAATTTAAAGAAAGCAATCATGCTTATTGATCACGACATGGTAAAGTCGTGGGTCGAAGACTTGATGTTTGAAAAAACATATCTGGGCAATCTGTTTCAAGAGGCAATTCTGATTAAACTATCTGATGAATTAAAATTACCTTATCGTTCCAGTTCACCAGCTGAAGAATCACAAGGTATTGATGGCTTTGTTGGAGGCGTTCCTTATTCAATTAAACCTCTAACATACAAAACTATGACCCGTTTACCTGAAACTATTGATGTGAAAATAATCTATTATGAAAAGAAAAAAGATGGGATTCAATTTGAAGTGGAGTAAAGAAGGATTAAGTTGAGGCTTTATTTAAAGAATCAAGAAAGCGCTCCCGCCATACATAGTCTTGGCTTTGATCAACCTCTACGTAACCAGACCTTATAAGATGGCGGTTTACGAAAGTTTTATTTTGCAAATAAAGGTAGCAAGGTAGTGGGCCATCTTTGTGAAGCATTTTTGAATCGAACTTTAAAAAAACCTTCTTTTTACCTGTAAGGTTGTTCAAAAAAAGAAGCGCATCGTTCTTGAATTCGGCTTTGGTCTTTATGCCTATCAATTTGATGGTCTTTCCGTTTGAGAGAACTAAAGTTTCAGGGTCAATGATTTCATTTACGCGGTAGTATTCTTGTTCTTTGGCTTGATTGTCGATTATCGACCCATAAGTGTTCTTCTTGACATCTACTTTTTTGTCTAATTTATGTGGGTCTTTGAACTGATAAGGTAGCTCTTTTAATGCTTCCAACTTGAAGGGAGCTTGATTTATATATGAAAAAACATTGCCTTGTAGGGTTGGTTGTTTGTCGTCGATTTTTTCTTTAATGATGCTGAGAAAGTCAGGGTTTATTTCATAACCAATTGAATGACGATTGCTCAACTTAGCTGCTAAAGTGCTTGTTCCGCTTCCTAAAAACGGGTCAAGAATCGTCTCTCCGACGAAAGAATACATTCTAATAAGTCTAAGAGGAATTTCGATAGGGAACATGGCAAGATGGTTTTGTTGTTGAACACCTGGAACGTACCAATGAGAAGAAAAGAAGGTTTTCCATTCTTCATCAGTCAGAATAGACTCTTCTTTTTGACGTGAGGTCGGGCGTGGTGGCTGGCCTTGCTTTTTGAATATCAGAATGAATTCGTAATCAATTTTTAAGATACCATTCCTGGGATAAGGATAACTTCCCATGATTGCACCACCGCCTGTGGTATTCGTGGTAGTTGTTTTTTGCCAAATTACAGCACCCATGTAATCTAATCCAAGATGTTCGCAAAATCGGATGATTTCAGTGCGAATTGGAATGACTTTGTATCGACCATAATAAACTGAACGAGCAAATTGGTCACCAATATTGATGCACATCTTGCATCCATCAGACAAGACGCGATCGCATTCCATCCAAACTCTGTTTAGGTTGTTGATGTAATCCTGGTAGGATTCGTGAAATCCAATTTGGTTTTTTGTTCCGTAGTCTTTAAGCTGCCAATATGGTGGAGATGTTACAATTAGTTGAACCGATTTATCTGGTATTGCGTCCATATTTCGACTGTCACCAATGACAACTTTGTGTTTTGTTTTCATAATAAAATCTTTATGTTTTTTAAGCCAAATTTTATT
>CAZTEP010000313.1:0-2088 GCA_964612325.1 uncultured Anaerolineaceae bacterium | reverse complement strand
AATACTTTGTAAGGTTTGGTAGGAGGTAAAATATGTCGCGAATCGGTAAATTGCCCATTACCCTGCCTAAGGGTGTGGAAGTAAAAATCGACGGTCAAAAGGTAACCGTTAAGGGGCCAAAAGGTCAACTTGAAGAAACTTTTTCACCAGAGATTGAATTAAAAATGGAAAATGGCACCATCACAGTTAACCGCCCAAACGATGAACCACGCATTCGTGCTTTACATGGCACAACGCGCGCGCTGCTAAACAACATGATTGTTGGTTGTGGCGAAGGCTTCACCCGTGTTTTGGAATATAACGGTGTGGGCTATCGTGCTGAGTTGCAGGGGAAAGACCTGGTATTGAATGTTGGTTATTCACATCCGGTTAATTATCCCGCGCCAGATGGTATCGAATTTGATGTAGACGCAAGAACGCGCCTAATCAAGATTATGGGCAGAGACCGCCAGCAAGTTGGTCAGGTCGCTGCTGAAATCCGCAAAGTGCGCCCCCCCGAGCGTTACCACGGAACCGGTATTCGCTATCAGGGCGAAGAAGTTAAACTAAAAGCCGGTAAGTCTGGAAAGACGGGTAGGTAGAGGTAAACATGGCAAAGAAATCACGAAATCAAGCAAGATTGCATCGCGCACAGCGCGTACGCAAGAAGATTTTTGGCACGCCGGAGCGACCGCGTTTGAATGTGTTTAGAAGCATTAACGAAATTTATGTTCAGTTAATCGATGATCACAGCGGCACAACCCTTGCTTCGGCTTCGAGTGTAGACTCTGGTCTGCGCGCAGCCATGGAAGGTAAAAATAAAATCGACCAGGCTCGTCTGGTCGGTGAAGCAATAGCAGAACGCGCTCAAGCGAAGGGCATCAAGACAGTGGTTATGGATCGCGCTGGTTATTATTATACCGGTCGCATTAAATCAATGGCAGAAGGTGCTCGCAAAGGCGGCTTAGAATTCTAAATCGAGGATACTATGGATGATTATGAAAATTTAGAACCACAATACGACGAACGTGTCATCGATATCGCCCGTGTGGCAAAAGTTGTCAAGGGCGGTCGCCGTTTTTCTTTCCGCGTCACATTAGTCGTTGGCGATAACAACGGAAGAATTGGCTTGGGTGTTGGCAAGGCTTTGGCCGTGCCCGATGCCATGCGCAAAGCTTCTGACCGTGCCTATAAAAATATGCGTGATGTAAGCCTGCAAGGCGGCACCATAGCGCATGAGGTCATTGGTATTCAGGGTGGCGCGAAAGTGCTGCTTAAACCAGCGTCTCCTGGTACGGGTGTTATCGCTGCGGGTGGTGTGCGCGCGGTTTGCGAGGCTGTTGGCATTACAGATATTCTGACAAAGTCATTGGGCAGCGCAAATATGCTCAATATTGTTCATGCAACCTTCAACGCGCTTGATCAACTCAAGTCGCCCCAAACGGTTGCGCTTGAACGCGGCAAAGACCTATACGATGTAACCCCACACTGGGATCGGAGGAAACGTGGCTAAGAAAACAGAGAAGAAAATGCTGCGCATTAAACTTGTAAAAAGCGGCATTGGATATACCGTTAGAACAAAGAGAACCCTAAACGCGCTTGGCTTACGCAAGCTGCAAAGTGTTGTGGAACACGAAGACACAGCTGTGTTGCGGGGTATGCTCGACAAAGTCTCACATTTGGTTGAGGTTGAGTCAGCGGTTGAGGAGAAATAAGATGCAATTACATGATCTCAAACCTAACGAAGGTGCAAAGAAAGCCAAAAAACGTGTGGGTCGTGGCACTGGTAGTGGCATGGGCAAATCTGCCGGCCGTGGTACTAAAGGCCAACGCGCTCGCACCAGTGGTGGTGTTCGACTTTACCACCAGGGTGGCAACTTGCCTTTCTATCGCAAACTGCCATTCTTGCGCGGTGAAGGCTTTACGCCAGTCAATCGTGTTCGATATGCCGAGGTTAACCTTGACGCACTCACCGGATATAAAAAAGGTGATGAAGTCAATCCGGAAAACCTCAAAGAAAACGGTTTGCTTAAAGGCAAAGGACTGCCTGTCAAGATTATGGGTCGCGGCGATGTGAAAGTTGCGCTGAAGATCAAAGCACACAAAGTT
>CAZTEP010000312.1:0-2091 GCA_964612325.1 uncultured Anaerolineaceae bacterium | reverse complement strand
TGCGATTAACAATAGGTTAAAACTTTGTTTTAATCCAAGTAATAGTGAACTCAGCCAAAAGAGAATCAAGATGATTAAGATTCCTGCAACAATAGCCAAAGCAATTTGATAAGCTATCGGATCTGCAGGCACAAAAAATCTAAACCTACTTAAACTCAATCCCAAATAAACCAATAACACAACAAAAGCAATCAAAATACCGATTTTCACGGAGGTTTTCTCTGTAAACGAAAACTTTGATTCAGATAAAACATTTGACAAAAGAAACCAGAAAGGTATTACCAAAATTGCCATTAATCCCATATTATCTTTTGAGAAAAGAATAATTATAAAAAGGCACACAACCAGGCACCATGCATACAGAGCCTTATGCTGTGAAATCGTATTTTCTTTTTTACGCGCGAAAAACAGAATTGACCCTAACAAGGGCAAAGCACAAAACACGATCAAAACATACACAAAATGGTAAACAGGCAATTGATAGGGTTGCTTCACCAAAAGAATGAATGACAATAACGAAGCTCCGATGCCATTAATACCCTTAAGATTAAGAAAGAAACCGGTTGTAAGTAAAAGCAACGCCGTCAAAAACGCTAAAGTAATAGTTTTCCAATTCACAGGCTTTATTAAATTCAGAGTTAATTCTTCTAATATATTCTTATTAACAAGATAAGTTAACGCGAAGAGGACAAAGCCAAGAACAACGAAAATATAGAAATAATATCCACTAAGAAATCCAACTGCTAAAAAAACACCTGTCAATACAAACTGTTTCTTTTGTATGAAGTAAATTGCCCACAAAACTGCCATTAACGCAATTAGAGGTGTGAATATCTGTCTTGAAAGGTTAACCATCAAAGGGTCAAGGGCTATCCCCAAAGCGAATATAAAAGCAACCTTAATATTTAAGCGACACGTAAAAAGATAGGCAAGAATGATTAATGAAGAACCTGCCAAAATTGGAAACAAACGCGCCAATAAATTTGAGTAACCAAAAATGTAAAACAACATACCGGTAATCCCAGAATAAGCAGGCAATATTGACGATTTCAAAAGCACACCATTAGACAGCTCCAATGCGTCAGCAGCTAATGTGGCATCAGCGGCGGTAAAAGCCATTTGGTCAATTTTTATAAATCGAATCAGCAAACCGACAATAACAATCAGCAAGATAATAATTGTTCTTGTCTTTTTACTTAGGCTTTGATTTCCTTCATTAGTCAACATGTCATGGTCTCACTTCGTAAATAATTACCTTTCCAGAACTAAAAACCGGTTCATACACTTGTGTAAACATAGGATCCATAACGCGATAAACCTCACGTTCATAATCACCCAAAACGATATATCGAATATTATAACGGTTGATAACTTCGTTCAGCTTTTCTTCTGATTTTGCGGTATATAACTCGCGCAAATCCTGTTGTCGGCTGCCAACTTCAGAACCCCCTCCACGCCATTGATACTCATGGCCAACCCATCCTAAAACAGAAGGCATACCTGAAAAGGTTGAAATAAGATTATATGTTGTATACGAACCACCTTGTTCTGCAACAGCTTCAGCCATCACACCAACCGACGCGGTTTCTAACCACTCTACCGCGCGCATCGCGTCAGGATAACTTTCCCAAAACACGCGCTTACCATCCAGCGTCAAGGTCGTTTGACCTTGAAAACCATTGGTTTTGTTCCATATCTCTAAAACCGGATAAACCAATCCTCCCAGTATTGCGACAACACTCAATATCGCTAAGACAAGGGGATATTGTTTTTTTATTATTGACCAAATAATCCAAATGAAAAAGATTACGCCTATCGCCAAAACAAGCCAATCCGCCTTTAGAACGCCAAAAGATTTAGTAAATTCTGTTCTTTCATTCAAACTAATCGCGAAAGTTAGAATTCCAAGAGCAACTAAGAGAAATATAGCCACTGCATTATAACGTTTGTTAGTTTTTTGTTTTCTAAAAAGAGTAATAACAGCATAACTTGATGCAATCGACCACAAAATCCAAGCTTGGAAATAAAACTTAAAGATCGTGTTCATGCGCCAATTAAATTGATCTCTTAGATAAATGAATTCTGGCGCAA
>CAZTEP010000311.1:0-2094 GCA_964612325.1 uncultured Anaerolineaceae bacterium | reverse complement strand
GTTACTGCATCCTTGTGTGTTCAGAATATTGAACCGCTCAAAATCAGGCAACATTTGGCTGAAACGATTTCAGGAACAGTTCACGGGATAGATGCCCAGCGGAAAACAATCGATGTGTTATCGGCAATTTGGGTGAAGACAGAAAAGAGTGCTCCGAAAATTCGCCAACAAGCTTTAGCCATATTTCCAACCCTATCCTCATCCGAAGAGCGGATGTGGCTCCATTATGGCATGACGTTGGTTTGTTATCCGTTTTTTCGAAAATGCACAGCAGCCATCGGCCAGGTCAGCCGGACTGACGAATTAATCACTAGAAAAATGATCAAAGACCGAATCGCTGGCGATTATGGACATCTGGGAGCATTGGACCGATCCGTTGAACGCATTATCGCCTCGCTGACCAATTGGGGAGCGTTAGCAAATACTGAGCAGAAGCAGAATTATCGGATCGTTCTACGCCATTATTCATCTACCGAAAATTTACAAAGCTGGCTATTAACCTGTGCACTTCATGCCCATCCATCCGAAGCAATACCATTTGCTGACCTGATCCATTTGCCTGAGCTTTACCCGTTCAAAATTACTATTGGCGTGGATAATCTGCGAAGGGATTCGCGCTTTGAGGTTCAACGCCAAGGCGGTGGGCTGGATATGGTAAAAATAGCCGAAACTAAAAAATAAAAGAGGATAACAAATGTCAAATTCATTAATTGTGAGCATAGCATTCCGAAAGGTTAATTGTGACTCAAATGGGTGTTTGTGAACAGGACCAAATGCATTTCGAGTTTCCTGACGCATTTCAAAACGCTTTTTGAAGGGTGTATGTAGTCGCAGGATAAGTAAATCATCTCTTATCTACCAGTTTTAAATGTTAGCGGTACTCACAGTGACTTGGGGATTAAGGTCGTAAAGCAAACCTTACTTGCATTTATTCTACCGGCGATAAACAACCAACCCCACTGCACGAGAATTAATCGCAAATTGGGGAAAATTACGCCTTATATCGAAAAAGGATGAAACATGAATGCTAAAGCGTGGGGAATTGAATTTGTCAATGCCTTAAATAATAACGATTGGGATGAAACTATCAGAATAAAGAACGAATCGGTACCCGATAAAATCTACAAGTATTTTCCATTATATAACGACACTCATTCAAAATTTTCCGAAGAGAATAAGCTCAGATTGGATAGTCTGGAAAACCAAAATATATGGGCATCCACACCTAAGAAATTAAATGACCCATTTGAATTAAAAGCGTTGACCCTAGACATAAAGCGCATCGAAAGAGCCGGTTGGGATGTCAAATTATGCGAGAAAATTATCAACCAGCTTTCAAGCAATATATTGGTCTGTTGCTTTAGCAATGGAATTCGAAAAAGAATCCCTTTATGGGCCCATTACGCTAATAATCACCAGGGATTTTGCATTAAGTATGGAATATCTGATAAGAATCAAATCTTTCCGGTTCTTTATTCTAATCAAAGATTAATCTCGGCAACAATTGTCACTAAGTTGTGTCAGGCTTTTTTAGATGGTTATGAGCAGAGAAAAGAGCCCGGTTCGGATTTTTGGCATTATTACCGAATTTTATTTCTCACTTTTTGCACGAAAAGTTCAGAATGGAAATATGAACATGAATACAGGGTTTTTGATTTTAACGAAGAAGAAGAGAAACCTGGGAAAACAATACCTTTGTCATCAACTGGTTTACATGTCGAAAAAATATTTATTGGCATGAATTGTGCTGCTAAATACGAGAAAGAATTAGTCAGAATCGGAAAATTGCAAAATTGTCCAGTTTATAAAATGGGAATCGTTGAAAATTCTGTGTACTATTCAATGAGACCTAGAAAAATGAGATATTAGGGGAGAGCAAAGCAGATAACCTTCCTGACCCCTTCCAGCTAGGCTTCATTGAAAGGCGCTAATCAAATAATACCAGCACATCGATCTCAAGGCCTTGGACTATACCATAACAATATGAGTGTTGAGGTCAGGGGGTATCGTCCCTGGCGAGTGGGTGATATTCTCAAAACCATCAAGGACAATCCAACAGAGAACGATGTGTCACTCCGTTGACCCGTTCCCCCT
>CAZTEP010000310.1:0-2099 GCA_964612325.1 uncultured Anaerolineaceae bacterium | reverse complement strand
ATCCATTACAACCGTCGCGGGGATAGTAATCTCAGCACCACCATCTAACTTATGAATACGTTCAGCCTCTTGCCTGATTACTTCAAATTTCCCGGCAGCTTCTTTGGCTTTAAGATCTTGTTGCGCAGCAATGCAAAGTTGCACTTTTAGTGCAGCTGCTTCAGCTGCATCGTATTCATCCTGTTTACGTTGATTATACGACGCAACCATAGATCCATATTGCTCATAAAGGTGCCCAAATGTCTCAAGAAATGCTTGCCCTTCAAAAAACTGCCCATTTAGATATTCTATATGCGAATGATGCGTCCAATGAGGACAATCTAATAAAGGAGGATCAGGAAAGGTGAGAACACCATTGCTCACTTTTATGGCGGATTTTTGCAAATTCGCATACCATGGATGTATGTCTCCATCATTGTATCTGAAATTATTATTAATATGGATTTTCATGTGAAAACACCTCGATTCGCAGTCCTGTGCAGAACATGGTTGCACAAGTAACAGCAGGAATGCTAAAGCAAGCATAGGACGCCCCATTGGTGCTCGAACGACGCTGGTCTGTCCGGCATAATCGCGGTTTACCCACTCACACGCCTTATCACCATTATGCGCACTCATATAACGCATATACCAATCCTGCGCTTCTTTTAACTGTCCAGGCCGCGATTGCGACCTTTGCATTTTTCTTGCCATAAAAACTTCCCACGCGCCTTGCCTTTTCTGATGGGCACGATCAGGGCCCACGCGAACAGATCGTGCTGAAGATTTTCTGTCGAGGCCAGAAACTTTACCTGCAAATTGGCATGCCAATGAAGGCAATGTAAGCATCAGGCTGCAAGAAGCTGCTATTTTAATTAATATACAAAACTTCTTTAACATATGAATCCTTCTATAATTTATAATACTTCTTCAATACAGAACTTAGGCTTATGAGATCTTCTCACTAATAAATGTGTTACAATTTTATCTGCATCGCGGAAGTTATCAACAGCCTTTTCTTTCTGAGTTAAACATCGTAGTGGCGACGGATTGATGAAATCTTGTACATCCTGTCTGGTGACAGCAATACCCTGCAATCTCAACGAGTCACTCTGCTGGGCCTTATCCAATGCGTAATCAACAAGTGCCTTTACCGTCGGCATTGGAAATTCAATCTGCTTGAAACGACTTTCAAGCGGTTTATCTTTAATCGGCTCATTCGATGCTACGACAATAAGCATTGGCGGCACCGGAATATCAATAGCAACATCATCTCCAAAATATTTGGTAGAGACATGCGACTGGTAGCCGTTAAAAACAACCTTGGAGATATCTACCATGCTCGGATTATTCAACCATGTTCCTTCATCCACAAAGACGATAGATCCTCGGCTTTCTACCTTGCATTGATTGCGGACAATATCAAGCACCATACCATGTTCATGCCCAACGCTGCCCTGTAATTCTGCCGCTGACGTCAAATGCTGTAACTGCTCAAGCTTAACGCTACCCGGGAAAAACTCTTCAATCCATTTGTAAAGGTTATCGATCACAAAAAAGGATTTACCAATGCCATATGAACCTTTTAGAAAGAGAGGTTTTACGGGATTGTTTACTCGTGTATTCTGAGCAAGCGCATCAAGAAAGTCGCAGACTGCTTCTTGGATATCTACAATTTCCTGCGTTAAACAATCCTGGGGCACACGATAATTGCTTTTCATGAAGTTTTCTATACGCGCACATATCTCTTGCTTGGCTTCCTGCAACGATTTATTTTGAGCAATAACAAGCGGCTTGAGCGGTTTGTAGATAGTCAGATCAACAGCGAATTCGAGGTTATTGATATGTGCATCCTGAGATATCTGGTTGGTACGCGCCATCATAAATTCTTCAACTATTTTTTCCCACAGTTGACGAGGTATAAAACACTTATTTTTTGCAAAGCGTTCCTCAAGCTCTCCTAGCCGCTCTTCAGGAGGCCAATAAAGGTTAATGCCCGCTCTTATCGCATCTTCAAGTCTAAAGCCAAGGTTATATAAAAAGTTCATCCACCCGAAACCTACGGCCTGCTGCACTGAAGCTTCCTTGTTACCCTCCAACATCTTTTGCAATGTAAGAGC
>CAZTEP010000309.1:0-2103 GCA_964612325.1 uncultured Anaerolineaceae bacterium | reverse complement strand
AGGTCCATAAACATACCGGTCGTGTCAGCCGGAGCCGGGTCGTTTTCGCCGGGGCCTCGCTGGTCTTCAAAGATACCGGTCAGGTAAGTTGTAATGGCAATTGTTTCGGGTTCAGAGCCGGCAGAGACGCCTGGATAAGTAAGATCGCACTGATCCGAAGAACCTTGCCAGGCAAAGGGATAGTTGCGGTTAAGGTCCACACCGGTTTGCTCGTAGTTACCATATTTGCCAGGACAGTGATTGGTGTTGTAGTTTTTGCGTTGCATACGGTTGGAGCCACCTTCATCAATCAAACGCCCATCCGGATTGCTGACGATAACCATGTGCACACGATTGTAATCAAGCATCCAGGTAATATCCGGGTTTTGGCCATAGTTTTCAAGCAAAAACTCTGCCAGGCGCAGATTGACTTCCGGCGGAGCCCACTCGCGGGCGTGGATATTACTCATGTAAAAGGTATCTGATTTAGGCGTTTCGGGATTGTTTTTGTTGGTAATCAGGAAGACTTCTATGTCATAGCCAGCTGTGCCACCGCTGTTAATTTTCTGCCAGCTGTCACCGATGTCGATAATCTCAACCAGGTTGGGATATTGAATCGCAAGCTCAGCTGTACGCGCGAACATTTCATCCACGGTGCGGAAGCAGGGATATCCGGGCATACCCGAAGTCTGATTGGGGAGTTTTTCCCTGACAGTGTTGATTTCTCTGGTGTAGGGGATGTCAACCGTCCAGCTGAAGCCATCGCGTGACAATGCTTCACGGTCATTGAGTGAAGAGAATATTTTGACGGTCTGTGTATCATGGTCAACTTCCACAACGTCGTAGCGGTCGGCAAGAATTTGCAGACGGTCGCGATTCTCAAAGGGTACGATAAGTACCTGGATTTCGGGCAGGGGTTGGTTGGCGGTTACGGTTTGTGAGTTGGCTAAAAGACCAATCACGAGACCAATTGCGATGAAGAGGGACAAGAAGCGTAAGGTTTTTTTGAACATAAGTCTCCTTAGTTTATTTTGGGTTTCGAATCCAATTATAAAAGCCTCAATAGAAGCCGACAAGGAAAATTCTACCCGATTGTTAAGCTTGTGGGGTAAAAACCGACAATATTGGCGGATGGAAGAAATGGTATTGATAAATTCTCTTGCCCCAAAATGTGGCGGTTATATCGAAATTTAGTCCAAAATAACAGGAATTCGTAGAGTAAGCGTAGGATAATCGTCAAGTACGATTGCTTTGGATACGATAATATAAAGGTGAAAGAACGATTTCTCTTCTTCTCCTCCTTAATGCTAAAGTGTCTCGGTCGGCGTCCGGGGCACTTAGTATTTTAAGAAGGTGTTTATTTAGCTCTAAGCCAAATCTGTGTTCCGTCTGTGCTAACCTCTACCCAATCATGTTTTGAAAGCTGGAGCCATTCTGCAGAGCAAGAATGGCTTTCTGTGATAACACGCTCATTTGAATTGAGCATGACTCGCGCGCAAGGGTAGTGTTGGTTTGCATCACCTACCCATAGCGTGATATCGTCTGATGATGGGGTGGCGGTTTGGGGACTGTAATCAAACTGAGCAATAAAGCCGTTATACTTGATGCTTAATTGTTTAAGGTGGTCTTCTTCAATCTTAAAATGCATCTCGCCTTCTTCCCAGTTGAGCAAATAGTTATCATTCAAAAAAACCTGTGGCAAAGACAGGTTCTCAAAATAGCTGTACATATTTTGCGAAGCGCGCGTGCTTTCCGGATCGCACGTCCAAAGCACCTGGCCAATCTTTATTTGATTGGCGATGCCATAGAACCCATTTACATCAGCTTTTTTGCAGGCTGGAATAACTATAAATGAAAGCTCTTGCTTGAAAGCCGGCAAAGATTTCGAGACCAATTCCGTCAAACTCGCAGAATCCTTTGCGCCACCGGTAAAAATAAACTCACCGTTTGGTGTGCGCGCCAAAAGAATGACCTGATCGGTTTTTCCAAAGACGCGTAACTTCAGATTGCCATCCGGCTGGCTGGAAAGATGTACTGCCAAAACCACACACAAACTGCCTAAGCCTAACAATGTGAACAGGCTTTTCCAGAGCGTATCATCGGATTTTTTTAGTTTGGGTTTGA
>CAZTEP010000308.1:0-2114 GCA_964612325.1 uncultured Anaerolineaceae bacterium | reverse complement strand
TAATCCGAGCCGAATTCGTTTGCCAACATTGATTTTAGTTTTAATCAACTTTGTAGGTATTAGAAAAACTGATTCTGCAAGAAAGTCCTGAAAACCAGATGGGATATCAGTTTCAGAAAGTGCCTCCCATTTGCTTAAGAGAGAGTTAAACAATAACGCTGTTGATAACTGTGAGATTGTTTTTTTAGTAACCGTATCTTTAAAGAAAGTAGGTGTTTTTAGTTGCATTTGTATAGATTTATTGAGTGTGTTTACCTCAATAACTTCTTTCGATAGCAAATCCGAATATCGACAAGCTTCATCGATATTGACACTTTTTATAGATAATATTATATCGGATACATCCAGTTTAGAATCGGAACTTAATAATCCGCCCGGTATTATACATTCTAAAAGAGCTTTTGATGTTTCTTGATTGAGCGTTGTAATTTCAAACAGAAAGTTCTTATTATCATCACTAACAGGAAACAAAGTTGAAACTGTATACGGTCGTAATTGATTCGGCTCATGTAAATAAGCTGAATAGCGTGGGGAATAAGAATGTCTTATCGCGTTTAATAAAATCGCCTGCAGAGCATGTCCATACCATGGCTTTAGTGTCACACTTTCATGTTCTGAGATGCCATTCAACATGAAGAAAACACGCATCAATTCTGGTATAGGTGTAGTAGTCGTCATTCAAAATCGAGTTTAGCTATGCTCTGATATTTCGCGCTTTATCACGAAGTGTTTGTAGATTGATGATTTCAGCGACCTCAAAAATGAGAGGGGTTGAGTTTTCAACAGGTCTTAGTCTGATAACAGCAGGAAAATACCCCATAATCCCATGCAGATGAGCCAATAGCGTTGCCGCGATCGCGTTATGAGATGGAAGATTAATTAAAAAAGGGAGTGTTTGAAGATCCTCTTTTGAGATAGCGTTTTGTTCCCATAACTCATCCAGCTGATCAGCAAAAGAAATCATCGGATTAAAATACGTTCGATAATTGATAGTTTCAGTTACCTTTTGGGGTGCAAGCAAAGCCTCGATTTGTTTAAGTTGCTGCTGGTTAATTGGATGGGAGAAGTTGAGTATATACATCAAAAGATTACCTTTCAAGATATGTTTTGATTCTCATCGGGAGATTTGGAAGATCTTCTTTACTAATCAATATTATTCCACCGGTCTTTGAACGGTCTTTAATTATTTTCGGTATATCTTTTCTTGCAGTATTGGTTATTAAGAATCTGCTACAATAAATACCCATTGCCTCAGTCCGAGAAATCGCAGTAAGTTCATAGATAGCTTCATTCTCTAAATTTCCACTTTTACATGAACAAACCGCTAAGTTACCATTGAATGTAACCACAAGATCTAATTCATTCTTTTCATCTGAGCTTTCAATACCTTCATGTGGCTTTTTTCGAAAAAATAGGTTTTTTTGTACGTCATCAAACAATTTGGATTGCTTGCAGATGTTGTATGCAAACTTTTCTAAGGCATCTCCTGCTTTTGGTGGTTGGACTGGCGGTTTGGAATGTGTAAAGTTAGGGTGAAGACTCGTTTCAAGCCCATGCGCGCGAAAATACTGATTTGCATCTATCTTAATATTAATCACTTCCCGGATTTCCTCATTTATTTTTGGGCGATAAAAGAGCAATTGATTTTCTTCTGTTGAAACATAAACCAGCATGGAGTCTTCATGGTCTTGTGTGGCCAAGAGACAGGCAGAACTCATCACTTTAGTTCCACTTGTATAATTTACAAGAATAGTTTTGTTTCTATTTTTCTTGATTGTGCTGGCAACTTTTGTGCGTGTCTTATCTAAATCATATGCGCCTACAATGATATGTTCATCAACATAGATATGTTTGAGATCTTTATCAGCCTTAACGACATCTGCCAGCATATTTGCCTGTTGAATTGTTGCTTTTGTGGAAACAAATTGAATGGATGTAATTTTCTTTGGTTGTTGCCACAGTGGAATCATTATTGGCATAGGTTGTTTGCCAACTAATGCAATCATATGAATACTCATCTTAAAAATCCTTCCTTTTTTTGCAAGTTCATTCAACTGTAATTATTCTGTGCATCAATTATATATCATATTATAGGGTTTCTTACAGAAAGTGAT
>CAZTEP010000307.1:0-2115 GCA_964612325.1 uncultured Anaerolineaceae bacterium | reverse complement strand
TCGACAGGTTTAAGATAACCAAGCACAGTAAGCCGTTCTTTCAATTTAGTCAAACTTTTATCGCCGAAATTCCTGATACTCAGTATGGCGCTATCACCTTTTTCAAGTAAATCCAACACTCTTTGAAGAGGTACATATTTTTCGTTTTCCCGTATTAAATTGCGGTTAAGCGCATTATAAATACGATTTTCAAGGCCTAAGTCCTGAATACCAACACCTGAGTAATCATCTTTAGTATCAGATTTTTCAACAAGCTCAGACTCATCAGACTGAGATAACATTTCATCATTAGTACTAATGATATAACTGAGGTGTCGCATAAGAATATCAGCGGCTGAGTTTAAGGCTTCAAAAGGTCTAATGGTTCCATCTGTCCAAATTTCAAGGGTGAGGCGATCATAGTTAGTATCATCACCAACACGTGCGCTTGAAACTTCCCAGTTCACCCGTTGAACAGGCGAGAAAATCGCATCAACTGCCAAAACACCTATTGGCATGTCCTCTTTGCGATCATTCGCTGGTAAATAACCACGCCCAGCTTCAACAGTAAGGTCAATATCAATTTGATGACCATCTTCATTCATACTAAAGAGGTAATTATCAGGGTTGATAATTTCAACCTCAGGCGGACAGATAATATCTGCCGCTGTGATGGTACCTTTACCATTAACTTCAATGTGCAGTTGAGCCGTCTCGATGTTGTGAAGCTTAAATCGCAAAAGTTTAAGATTTAACATGACCTGAATGACGTCTTCGCGAACACCAGGGATAGGGGTAAATTCGTGCATAACATCGTTAATACGCATCTTGGTCACGGCTGCTCCGTCAAGTGATGATAGGAGTACACGGCGTAGAGCATTGCCAAGAGTGACTCCATAGCCTCGTTCTAATGGGCTAATTGTAAACTTACCATAGTTACGCGTTTCTCTTACGCGCTCCTTTTTTGGCTGTACCATATCTTTCAATTTTGTCACGGTTTACTCCTAACCAGCCTATCTAATTAAGAAAGACTGTCTAATCATTCCTATCGAGAGTAGTACTCAACAATCAACTGTTCGTTCAGGTTGCCATCAATTTCGCCACGTTCTGGTAAACGAAGCATACGACCACTAAGATTGCTTAAATCACGTGCCAACCAGGTTGGGACTGTTCGACCTTCTGCTTCTTCACGTAAGTGCTTGAAGTAGACTGTGTCTTTTGATGTTTCAGCAACGCTAACCACGTCATCAATCTTGACATCCATTGAAGGAACATCAGCGCGGCGACCATTGAGCAAAAAGTGGCCATGGGTCACTAAAATGCGTGCCTGGGCGCGGCTTGCAGCAAAACCGAGGCGATAGACAACGTTGCTCAATCTGGTTTCGAGGATGGTTAGCAGGTTTGGACCAGGTTGGCCATGCATCTTTTCAGCCTGCGCAAAGAAGCGACGGAATTGCTTTTCGTAAATGCCATAAATGCGGCGCGCTTTTTGTTTGGCGCGGAGCTGTTTGGCATAGTCTGACTCACGCCCTGGACGATGAGCCATTGATTTGCCATGCATACCAGGCGCGTAAGGTCGTTTCTCAAATGAGCATTTTGGCGTATAGCAGCGTTCGCCTTTGAGGAACAGCTTTTCGCCTTCACGTCGACATAATCGACAAACTGCATCTGTATATCTTGCCATTTTTCTTTCCTTTTTCTATATATTAAACGCGGCGCTTCTTAGGTGGGCGACAGCCGTTGTGAGGCACGGGGGTTTCATCGGTGATCTTTGTGATCTTAACACCCAATCCCTGCACAGCACGGATTGCAGCTTCGCGACCAGGGCCAGGGCCCTTAACGAAGAGTTCAACTTCTTGCATGCCCATTTGTTGGGCTGTTTTTAGCGCCTGCTCGGTTGCCATTCTCGCTGCAAAGGGAGTGCTTTTGCGTGATCCCTTAAAACCAACGGTGCCTGAGCTTCCCCAACATACTGTGTTACCGCGCATATCGGTAATGGTCACAATAGTGTTGTTAAAGGATGCAAAAACATGCACCTGGCCGGCAGACAGTTGGCGCTTTACTTTGCGCGAGCTGGTTGCACGTCGCGCGGTTCTTGCTTGTTTAGCCATAGTTTTTCCTCACTATCTTCTAACT
>CAZTEP010000306.1:0-2117 GCA_964612325.1 uncultured Anaerolineaceae bacterium | reverse complement strand
GCCAACACGGGCTTTTTGGGAGGCAGTTTGCTTATTCCGCGCTTTGTGCTGAATGAGCTTCAGTTTGTTTCGGATTCGTCGGATAGTTTGCGTCGCCAAAGAGGACGACGCGGCCTTGAAACTTTGGCTGAACTACAGGAAACGCGCGCTGTGCCAATTACAATCAGCGATTTGGACGTAGAGGGCGTGCGTGAAGTGGATGACCGTCTGGTCATTTTGGCGCGGCAGATGAATTGTCCAATCCTGACCAATGATTTTAATCTTAATCGTGTGGCAGAGCTACAGGGTGTTCAGGTTTTGAACATCAATGACCTCGCCAATGCGGTGAAAGTTGTCTTGTTACCCGGTGAGGGTTTTACAGTGAAAATTATTCAAGAAGGCAAGGAGTATAGCCAGGGGGTCGGTTACCTTGATGATGGCACGATGGTGGTGGTTGAGAACGGTGAACATTACATGAACGAAGAACTTTATGTAACGGTTACCAAGATTTTGCAAACATCAGCCGGCCGCATGATTTTTGCCAAACCTGATATTGATTAGGAGGTGTCTGTGGCTCTGAAAATTTACAATACTTTAACTCGAACAAAAGAAGCGTTTGAGCCTATTGAAGCCGGTAAAGTGCGCTTTTATGTTTGTGGACCTACGGTCTATGCCGAGGCACATATTGGTCATGCTATGTCAGCCTTGGTTTTTGATGTTGTACGGCGTTATTTGATGTACTCGGGTTATGATGTCAATTTTGTGATGAACTTTACGGATGTGGATGACAAGATTATCAACAAAGCAAATGAGACCGGTGCTGACCCCTACGAATTGGCTGAACATTATATCAATGAATATAAGCGTAATCTTGAAGAATTGAACATTTTGCCCGCGACGAAGAATCCCCGCGCGACGGAAGATATGCCCCAAATTATTGCCATGATTGAAGCGTTAATTGAAAAAGGATATGCCTATGAGGCGCAGGGGGATGTGTATTATCGTGTGGAGTCTAAAGCCGATTATGGCAAGCTTTCAGGACGCAAATTAGCAAGCATGAACGCTGGCGCGCGCATTGAGGTTGACGAACGCAAAGAGCATCCCATGGATTTCGCGGTGTGGAAAGCCGCCAAACCTGGCGAGCCGGCCTGGGACAGTCCCTGGGGATTAGGCCGACCTGGCTGGCATATCGAATGTTCCGCAATGAACATGACCCATCTTGGGGAGCAAATTGATATTCATGGTGGTGGAAATGACCTCATCTTCCCACATCATGAAAATGAAATTGCGCAAACCGAAGCTGTTACCGGCAAGGAATTCGCGCGGGTGTGGATGCACAACGGTATGTTGAGCCTGAAGTCTGAAAAGATGTCTAAGTCATTGGGGAATATGATTAGCGTGGATGACTTTTTAGCTGAACATCCGGCAGATGTCATGCGCTTGTGGGTTTTGAACGGTTCTTATCGTGGTCCCTTAATTTACAGTGAAGAGGTTATTGAACAAACGGAACAGGCATACAAACGCTTGTTAAGCGCCAAAAAAGCTGCTTTACCTGGCGCGGCTGGCTTGCAAGCTGACGCCCTCGCAACGTTGCAAAACGAAGCTGAAAAGGCAAAAGCGGATTTCAAAGAGAGCATGGATGATGATTTCAACACTGCTGGTGCTTTGGCAACCCTATATGAGCTTATAAAAGTCATTAATCAGGCTCGCGCGGAAGGCGCGACCAATGAACAACTTTCCCGGGCGCAAGCTGTTTTCATGGAATTGACTGGCGTGTTGGGTCTGACTCTGGAGGAGAAAAGAGCTCAGTCTGGCACTGATGCCGATGCTTTCATCGACTTGTTGGTAGCTTTGCGGCGTGACCTGCGCGCGGAGAAGAACTGGGCTCTTTCGGACAAAGTCCGGGATGGTTTAAAAGAGCTTGGCGTCATCCTGGAAGACAGCAAAGACGGCACAACCTGGAGCTGGGAATAAGATCGTTATAGCCTGTGGCGGAGTCGTGAATAAAACGCTGTTTTTACATTCATAAAACCTCGTAAAATCAACCTTTTCCGAGTGTAGCATTTGTCTGACATCCGGGGTGTCGGCAATAACAGATTCGAAATACCGAAATTATTTTACTTAATACTCCTAAGACC
>CAZTEP010000305.1:0-2125 GCA_964612325.1 uncultured Anaerolineaceae bacterium | reverse complement strand
GCCTTGTGGCTTCGCGGCTACAATCGCCCGCCCCACGTTCAGCTGGGCCTCAAGCGTTTGCCAGTGCGCTGGCCTGCTGGCACGGTGTTTTTGAATCCGACTGCGCATTTCCTCATCACCGGCCATCGCCGTTGCCACAAAAAGCACGTCCTGAGCCTGAGCTTCAAGCTGGCTTTGCGCCCAATCCGATTTTCCACTGCGCGCGCCACCCAGAACTAAAATCAATTCTTTTTTTACACTCATTTCAGTTGCTGCTTTCATATAAATCACGATGATATTTTGCAGGTTTGGCACTTTCGCCACACTGAGCCTGCCAACTAAGCCCCAGTTGTGTTAAGGCTAAATTAAGCTGGGATAACGAAGTGCTGAAATCCTCTTCATTAAAAACTTCTATCGTCATAACGCCATCAAAACCCGACTGATGAATGACATTTAGCACCCGTTTAAGTTCTTCAAGGCTCACATGTATCAGCGATTTGTGGTCGCGCTCGGCCACGCCATGAATATGCAAAACCCGGGCGCGGTAAATGTGTTTTTCGAGATAGGCTACCGCGTCGTGCCCCTCAAGCCAGAGATGCCCGATATCAATACATCGGCTATAAGCAGTTCCCTCAAAAACATCATCGATAAAATCAACAGGATAATTATCAAGGTTTTCGATTGCCAAAAGACGCGCGTCACCAACCCATTTGCTCAGTTGGTTGAGTGATAACGCGGCTTTTTTTAGCCACTCAGCCTTACTCTGTTTGCCTTCCAGGCGTTCACGTCCTTCCAGGTGCAACACATAGGCATACGGGTCCAGGCCAAGTGTGCAATCAATCGCTTTTTGGGCTTTAACAAAAGAGACATCGCGTAAACTGGCACCTTCAGCCAGGTTTAAGTCCAAAGGCAAGTGAACGGTATAAGTCATGCCTTTATGCTGTGCCAGCGATGCTAAAGCGGCTTGTTGCGCGGGAGTCAGCAGATTACTCGGCCCATCATCCACCTCAAACAAAACCAGCTCAATGTCATCAATCTTTCCACCCAAATAGCGCACGTTGGGGATAATGTCATCCGGGATAATATATGATGTCGTTCCAATACGAAAATTAATGTTCTCCATAAAACCTCAAAACACAGTTAGGCAAAAGACAGTCAAAACAGCCAGTTCGCTCAGTTCCGCGCTCAAGCCAAAGATATCGCCAGTGAGTCCGCCTAATTTCTTGCGCGCGCTCATAAAGACCCACAATGCCAACAAATGAGCTGCCACTACCGCGATTAACGCCTGCCACCTGCCAAAGTAAACCGCAAGTCCCAAAAGTGCTATCATCTGAACCATCGCAATAAGCCAACGACCCTTACGCATGCCTTTTCGGGTGATGTCGCCCAAGCCCCCCGGACGCGCGGACGGTTGCAACGCGGCCAAAACCAAAATCCAACGTCCTGTAACCGCAGCCAAAGGAATCGCGAAGAAAATATGCTCTTCGGGCAAGCTGAACAATAAAACTGCCTTGCTTATTAGTGCTAATACAAGTCCTATCACCCCAAAAGAACCAAGATGAACATCCTTTAAAATGTCCAATCGCTTTTCACGCGTCACAGCTGGTAAAAGCCCATCCAGACTATCTGCAAGTCCGTCCAAATGCAAGCCACCGGTCAAAATCACCCAGAATATCGTGGCAAACACTGCCACCACCGGCACAGGAAAGATAAAACTTAATCCGTAATACGCGCCAGCGACCAAAGCACCAATCAACAAGCCTACAAAAGGAAACCACGCTGTACTGCGCCCAAGCGCGTCAGACTCATATTCGCCAGGTTGAGCTACTGGAATGGTGGTCAGAAAGCCGATGGCAACGAGCAGAGATTTCATAATTTACCATCAACACCGGCTTCGTCAAAAGTCGCCATTTCATCTTGAATGCGCGTGGCGGCTTCAACCAGTTGAAAAGCCAGGACCGCACCCGTACCCTCGCCTAAGCGGAAGTTCAGGTCAAACAAAGCCTCCAAACCCAAAAGCTGATTGCAAATTTCAGCGCCAGGTTCAACAGATTCATGCGAAGCAATCAAATATTTTTGAGCCTCCGGTGCCAAGCCAATCGCGATAAGTGCCGCCGCGCCGGCAATATAGCCATCAACCACTACC
>CAZTEP010000304.1:0-2132 GCA_964612325.1 uncultured Anaerolineaceae bacterium | reverse complement strand
AGAGATGGTTGAAAAGGTCCGCGCTGGCTTGAAAGCGAACAATATTCGTGTGCATGTGGATGACCGCGATGGACTGACACCCGGCTTCAAATACCACGACTGGGAGCTCAAAGGTGTGCCATTGCGCATCGAGATTGGTCCTAAAGATGTTGAAAAGAACAGTCTGGCTTTCGCGCGCCGTGATATCCCCGGACGAGAAGGTAAGAGTTTCGTTTCAATGGACGGATTTGAGCAATCGGTGGCGGATATGCTGGTTACGATTCAGGATAATATGCTTGCCAAGGCAATCGCTTTCCGTGACGCGCATATTTTTGAAGTGGATAACTACGAAGACTTCAAGGATGTTGTTGAGAATAAAGGTTGGGCTAAGGTCTGGTGGTATGCCGACAGTGAAAATGAAGAACTAATCAAGAGCGAAACCAAAGCAAAACTGCTCAACTTTACCGAGACTGAAGGTGAAGGCGTTTGTTTCTACTCCGGACGAAAAACCAACACGCAAGTTTTCTTTGCGAAGACCTATTAGAATTACTTTCGATAATGGTGAGAGGCTGTCTAACATGGGCAGCCTCTTTTTTTGAAACCACTTTTTTGTGTAAGCCAGAATCAGCTATAATTTGGCTATGGTTGCAATCAATTTGACCAGGTTAAATAAAGAACTTGATGCTCTTTTGCAAAAGTATGACTCTCCACAGGCTTTTCATAAGCAGTTGCATCATTTTTTGTCTTTTTACCATCAATATGCCCATCGTCAACACAAAGACAGCATTCCTGAAAGTTTCATGAGGCAATATAACCTGCCGAAACAAATTATGCCTCAATTGGAGCTGACTTTGCGAACAAAGGCGCACACATCGCCAGAAGAAAGCTTCGCGCTGATTGAAGAACTCTGGAATGATGAGTACTTTGAAGCGCGCGATTTGGCCTGTTTTCTCCTGGGACAACAAAAAACTGAGCATGCGTCAAAGGTGATGGCAATTGTTGAAGACTGGCTTAGTCAACCTCAGGATCGCGCGGTAGTGGCTTCTATCTTTGACAAAGCCATTGTGGGCGTTTTGAACACAACACCAGAAATGGTTAGTCAGCTCATCAAATCCCTTTTAAGCTCAAAAGAAATACGCCGGCAAAACTGGGGATTGATTGCTTTAAATGTTTTTTTGCCGAAAGCCAGCAGCAATGACTTGCCGATGGTCTATAATTTAATCAGGCCTTTTATCGCGCAATCGGACTTGATGGTGCAAGCGCGATTGACTGATTTGGTAGAAGCGTTGGCAAAGCGTTCTCCGGGTGAGATGGCCTATTTGCTAAAGGAAGTGTTAGCAGATACTGAAGGCGCGGAAATTGAACAACGTTTGCGCCGTTATTTGGATTTCTTTGAGGACGACTTTTCTGAAAGCATTCATGCCGCCATCAAAGCGCATGCGAAGGTCAGACTCAAACCATTTAGTGATGGATAGGGTCATGGTAACGCTCTCATTCCATCCATTGGAGACATCTGAGTAATGCTAAGGAACAGGGTTGTTTTTATTTGTTTGATGGTTGGGGTCCTTTTTACATTTACGGTAAGCGCTTGCAAATCTGAGGAGGATCCAAGGTCTGAAAGTACCGCTCTTATTAGCGATGATGTGCCATTACCGCGAACTGAACTTATCATTATGCCAACGGCGACGATGGTGATTGTGACGCAAAGTTTGGAGCCGACGCTAAGTCCAACTGCCAGCTTTGAAACTGAACCAACGCCTTCGCCACCTACAACACCTACAGTTGCAATAGTAAGTGCGAATCTGCAAAGCTATCCGGAATCGCATTATATTGACGGTGTAACTGGACATTCGCAATATTACTATCTTAGTTGCGAATCAAGCGCCGCGGTGGATTGGGCATGGTTTTTTGACGTGCATATTTATGAATCTACTTTTCAAGCTGATTTACCCCGTTCAGACAACCCCGATTTAGGGTATGTGGGTGATTTTACGACCAGGGTATGGGGGCAAATTCCGCCTTATTCTTATGGGGTACATGCAGGACCCATCGCTGAGAGTTTGCGGGCATATGATTTGCCGGCAATCGCGGTGAAAGGATATACGCTGGATGAGATAAAGCAAAAACTTTCGGAAGATAAGCCCATCATCGCC
>CAZTEP010000303.1:0-2133 GCA_964612325.1 uncultured Anaerolineaceae bacterium | reverse complement strand
AGGTCGTAATTACATCCCCTGTGATTTCTCCATTAGAGTTGATGGTACGTATTTCTTGGAGAATACTTTGGTTGTAATTCATTTCGGCTACATCGATAAACCCATTGGATAGTAGTTGTGGCGCAGTGTAGGTGTCAATTTCAACAAACTTTATCCGATAAATTTTTGGTTCACCTTTATAGTGATAGCTATTCGCTGTAAGTAACACTTCTGAATCTTGTCGTGAAGCGAATTGAAATGGTCCGGCACCCATGGGAGCATAATCTTTGCTCCGCTGCAATGATAAGTCACCAAAATCAAAGCCAAACATGTTTAGGGTGTAATTGTATTTAGCAGCGCTGCCGTAATAATGTAAAGGTGTAACCGGAATACCAAACGAATATATCCTTGCAGGTTCAAAACCTTCAACCTCAATAGTGACTGTGGATTGGTCGAGCTTCTGAATACCGCTAATGGTGGGTATACCGCCAATCATTTCCGGATCAAGTGGACCCCAATAGAAAATGAAATGTAATTTTTCCTGTTCGTATACATCGGTGCCATCGGCTGATTCATAAGGAAAAGCTGCACGATAGTCATTGTTGTAACACAGCATAATTTCATCCGCATAATCTGCCTCGCTGGGGTATTCGTAGTTTAAATTCCAGGTGTTACCTGAGCAATTAGCGGTTAGTACTTTCGTAGAGGTGTTTACGTCTGCAAAACCCCACATTTTCATTCCAAGAGCAACCTGCAAACCTTCATTGGCATAGACCTGGTCCGGGGTAAACCCAATGTAATCCCAAGCATAATTATCTGCATAGTTGCTGACAACATAATCCACAATCTTCGAAACTTCGTTTGCTAAAGCCTGTTCAAGCCGGTTCCATACATCAATTTGCTGAGCTTGCGTCCAGAGGTCAGAAGGGTCCCAAACGTGTTCTTTTCCGGCATCATAAATGGAAGCATAAAAACTCGCATATTTTGCATAGATTTCAGGAGTTGTTTGTGTCTGATACTCCTGCAAACCTAGGATAGGCAGGGTTTTTATCTGGTTTGATCCATCATAAGAAGGATCAAAGAAGGTATATAGAGTGAAAATCAGGTCATCCGCACTCACAGGCATACCATCGGCGAACTTTAGGTCAGATCGCAACGTGAAGGTGTAGAGCGTGTTACCCGTAGTGGTGTTTATATCAATGGCGGTGTCGGCCGGTCCAGTGTAAGTGTAAGGCGTGCCATTGAATGAACGTGTCTCACCTACGATGGCATTCTCAACTACCATAGCCTGTCGATCAGTAGTGAGCAGATTGAGTTGCGTAAGATTGACGATATCCAACTCATCGGAAGATGCTGAAAAGAAAGGACTTAATAATCCGACTGCAGATGAATATCCGACATTCAAGCTTCCATATTTCCAAATTATTGGTAGATAAGTGGTTGTACCACCACCCTCAGCAGAAACGGCCATGCTACTAAATAAGAATGAGAGAATTAAGATTGATACAAGGACAAGCGCAATGCTTCGTCTAATGGACATGATTCCTCCTGATCCATATGGTGGCAAACGATTCCTGACTTATTATAACTCAAGTTTTTTTGATAGGTGAGTATTTTTTTAAAATGTCAATGTCGCGTAATACCGCAAGCCATGCACATCAATAATCTAACTCAAAGGACGACATAGACCGTCCTTTGAGTGTTTAGTATTTGAAAAGAATTAAAGACCTACTGCTTAGCGCAATGTGTCGGCTCGATCGGTTCTTTCCCAGGTCAGGTCGAGGTCATCGTGACCGAGATGTCCATAGGCAGCAAGTTGACGATAAATCTGGCGTAGCGGATCTAGGTCATGAATGATGGGACGCAGGCGCATATCGAAGACTTTGGCAATCGCCCTGGCGCACATCCTGGGCAGGAATGTCGTGGGTGATATCCGCGATCTGCGCGCTGGGCGCGATACTCCAGATAACCCCTTTGAGGGTGCCGACAAAGCCGTTCAGGTTGCCAAAATCAGTCGTGAGGGAAATTATCGTCATACGCTAAGGTTAACATTCTGGCAGTAAAACGTCAAGAAATTTGGCCGCAACATCTCGGCAAAGGCTCTCATTCGGGTCAAACTCTCCCAGATCGGAAGAGCACACGTCTGAACTCCAG
>CAZTEP010000302.1:0-2140 GCA_964612325.1 uncultured Anaerolineaceae bacterium | reverse complement strand
CTCCTGAGTGATGCTAATAGGTTCTGCCAGCACGCAGCTTTCGCCCAGGTCTTCCACGTTACCCACGCCAGGCAAACGTTGTAAGAAACTGGCTATCTCCGCCCAAACCGTTTTTGGGCCGATGGCTAAGACAATGATGACGGCGATGAGTGCCAGGCTGATACCTGCCACCGCCCAGCGCATTTGGGGGGATTTTAGCCTTAAGTTTTGCTGCACATCCTTGCTTTCCGGGATGTTTTCCAGTTGCGATTTTAAAGTTTGTGTGAAGTCTTCGGGTGCGTCTTTCACATGCATTGCCAGGGAAAGTTTTTCTTCAAAGGAATTTAAGGAATTTGTATTAAGCTTTGTCATTTCGTCCTCTATTCTTGTTCTATGTCAAAATGGGCTTTTAACTTCGCCACCAGGCGACTACAGGCTTTTCGGCATGCGGCTGGACTGCGGTGGCTGATTTTAGCAATGGTGGCAAAATCCAGCCCTGCCACGTAGCGCAAGCGAATAAGTTCTTGCTCTTTTTCTGATAAAGTGCTGATGACCTGACGCAAAGCAATGAGCGTTTCATTTTGCGGTTCAGCATACACCTTATATATGTCTTCATTGCCAGGCACTTGAATTTGATTATTCCTTCGCCGTATTTGCCGAAAGTGGTCATTGATTTTGTTTCGGGCGATGCTAAACAGCCAGGCAGCGAACTCGCCACGTTCCTGATAGCGTTCATGATTTTTCCAGGCAGACAAAAAAGTTTGGCTGGTGATGTCTTTTGCATCGTCCACATGCTTTACTCTCGAGAGAACATATCTATAAATGGGTTGAAGCCATTGATCATATAAATCATTCAGTTCAGCTTTTTGCATAAACCTCCATCTTAATACGCTCTGTTAAGGATAACGTCATTCAAGCTGTTTTGTGACAATCCAGAAAAAGATTGTACCAAGGGAAAAAAGTCAGTGTTTCTTATTGCAAATGAACAGTCTGATGTATACTTTTATCAGATTAATAAACAAACTGAAAGGATACTATGACCGAAAAGACTTATTCCCAATCCCCGTGGAGCTTGAAAGAGCTTTTTGATAGTTTTGAAGACCCAAAAATGAACGAGGCTTATCTTGAGCTTGAAAAAATGGTTAGCCAATTTGAAGCCCAGCGTGATGCCTTAAAGCCTGGTATCACCGCAGAAAAGTTCCTTGAACTTGTCAAAATGCAAGAGGCCTTCACAACACTCGCCTATCGTGTGTATGGTTTTGCCAGTCTTTCTTTCGCTGCTAATACTCAGGACCAAAAAGCGCAAATCGCGATGGCTCGTTTCCAACAATTTGCAGCAGAGATGGGCAACCGCACCCTCTTCTTTAGCTTATGGTGGAAAGCGCTTGATGACGTGAATGCCAGTCGCCTCTTAGATATCAGTGGTGATTATCGCTATTGGCTGGTGCAGATGCGAAACTTCAAACCTTACACCCTTAGCGAGGCCGAAGAAAAAATCATCAACATTAAGAACATTACTGGCACAAACGCTCTCGAGATGCTTTATGAATCCATTACCAACCGCTACACTTTTAAACTCGAAGTTGATGGCGAAGAAAAAGAACTGACCCGTGGCGAACTGATGAGCCATGTCCGCTCCGCGGACCCCGACTTGCGCGCCCGGGCTTATCAGGAACTCTATCGCGTATATGGTGAAGATGCCCCCATTTTGGGTCAAATTTACCAAAACATCGCCCGCGACTGGAAAAACGAAAATGTGAGCCTGCGTAACTTTACCAGCCCAATCACGGTGCGCAACACCATTAATGACCTGCCCGATGAAGTTATTAACACGCTGATGGATGTTTCCCGAAAGAACATCTGTATTTTCCACCGCTTTTTCCGCCTCAAAGCGCAAAAAATCGGCATGGAAAAGCTGCGCCGTTACGATATCTACGCGCCTGTTTCAGAATCTGATAAACGCTTCGAGTTCGACGAAGCTGCCGCGTTGACTTTTGAATCCTTCAATCGCTTTGACCCCAAATTTGCCGAGCTCGCGCAAAAGGTCTTTGACCAGGAACATGTTGACAGCGAAGTGCGCAAAGGCAAAATGGGTGGTGCTTTTTGTTCAACCTAGATCGGAAGAGCACACGTCTGAACTCCAGTCACTCCGCGAAATCTC
>CAZTEP010000301.1:0-2143 GCA_964612325.1 uncultured Anaerolineaceae bacterium | reverse complement strand
ATAAGGGCGAGTGTCTTGTGGTGCTTTTTCAAGCAGGGTATTTGCTTTCATGGGGATTAGGCCAACTCCTGCATAGTGATTACATTATACCAAAAGTTTATTTACAGCGTTTAAATTAGCATGTCTGGTATTTGTTTCGAAGATACTTATCCTCTAAGGCTGATGGCTTAGTTTGTCTCCCACATATCGATGCAACTGCCGTATTCATCTTCAACACAGCTGGGGTATTTGCCATAACCATACCAATCGGAAATCGCGTAATGCGGAAATGGCACACCCGGGCAAGGGTAGCCTTCAATTCTCTCGAGGGTATCATCTTTTGGGTCAAAAAAATTTATTGTTTCAACTTGTGTTGTTTTATTGAGCCATAAAAGACGACCAGGACCATATGTTTTAATGCGACTCTCAAAGGTTATTTCCATCCCCTTTTCCGGATAACAAACATTGATAAAGCTTGAGGACAGTCCATGAATGACACTTTCACCCAATACAGCGTCTGGTTCACCGTAAAGGTCAATTACCTGTTCAAGAGTCAAGCGTTGATAACGGCCAACTCTTAGCTTGGTTCCATATAAGCGGTTGTTTTTGAAATAAAAGGTTATTAGATGTTGGTCGGTTTTAGTGCTGAGTTCAATGTAGCTTTTGTCATTCAATCCATCGCTTAATCTGATGTCATATCCCTCTAAATCCTCGAGTTTTGCCATAGCCTCTTCGCGGGACATTCCCATTTCAACGTTGTTCCAACAGGGCGGATCGCAAAAATTGGGATTAAGAACGTTTACATAAGTACAGGCGCTAAGGGATAGAGAAAGAATAAAAAAGATGAGAATCGTTTTGATTAAAGCTCTGCTCATAGCTCGATTTTACCATTTATCAGATGAGCCTTGTCGTTATTAAAAGCCTGTCTCGGGTATACTTTTCTTAGATTACACCAGAGATTGGAGACCTTATGAAAATCTTAGTAACCGCCTTTGAACCCTTTGATAAAGAGCCGATTAATCCCACCATGATGATGCTTGAACGGTTATCAAGTGACTTTGGCGGACACGAGATTATTAAGCAGGTCCTGCCAACGACTTTTGGCGAATCGGCAGAAATAGCTTTGGCGCGTATTGCCGAGTTTGAGCCAGACGCGGTTTTATGTTTAGGCCAGGCTGGTGGACGCGCGGCGATGACGCTGGAGCGGGTGGCGATTAATGTCAATGACGCGACCATTCCGGATAACGCTGGCGCGCAGCCCGTGGATGAGCCTGTTGTGCCTGATGGACCCGTGGCATACTTTAGCACGTTCCCCAACAAGGCGATTGTTAGCGCACTACGCGAAGCAGGCATTCCTGCGGCAATCTCCAATTCTGCTGGTACCTATGTTTGTAATCAGATTCTGTACGCGGTTTTGCACTTCATCGCTGAAAACAGCTTGCCAGCAAAAGCGGGTTTTATGCACGCACCCTATTTGCCGGTTCAGGTGGCTGGTAAACCCAACATGCCATCCATGAATCTGGATGACATGGTCCGCGCTTTGGAGATTGCGATTCGGGTAATCTCTGGTGATAGAATTTAGGTGGAGAATATGCGGTATGAATAAAGTGAAACTGTACGAAAACAAAGCCATACGGTCCGCTTGGGACAAGGAAAAAGAAGAATGGTATTTTTCGGTTGTTGATGTGGTTGGTGTTTTAACTGATAGTGTCGATCCAACCGCATATTGGAGAAAGCTCAAACAACGGTTGAAAGAAGAAGGAAATGAAACCGTGACAATTTGTCACGGTTTGAAAATGACAGCAAAAGATGGAAAAATGCGAACAACCGATGTTGCTGATATGCAAGGTATCTTCCGTATTATCCAGTCCATTCCTTCACCCAAAGCGGAACCTTTTAAAATGTGGTTAGCTGAAGTTGGTAAAGAGCGGGTCGATGAAATCATAGACCCGGAACTGACCATTGACAGGGCACTGCAAACCTACTTGCAAAAAGGTTATTCCAGAGAATGGATTAACCAGAGACTTCAGGCGATTCAAGTCAGAAAAGAATTGACGGACACATGGCAGAACCATGGGGTCACAGAAGGGCTTGAGTATGCCATTCTTACCAATGAGATTACCAAAGCCTGGAGCGGCATGACGACCCGTCAGTACAAGGATTT
>CAZTEP010000300.1:0-2157 GCA_964612325.1 uncultured Anaerolineaceae bacterium | reverse complement strand
ACCTGAGCGAATTACGAAGGTTTGTGAATACCTCTTGGATCATTTTGAGCAAAAGACCAAACGCGATAGCCATTATCTCTATAAAAACCGCAAATTGGCTGGCTTTAATGCCATTTTCGCTGTGTCCTCCATCAACATGGCCAAGGCCTATTACAGCGAACTAAAACGGCAGATGGAAACGCGTTTGCCTCGATTGAAGCTGGGTTTAATCTATAGTTTTAATCCCAACGAAGAGCTTGAGGGGGGCATCCTGGATGATATTGACGAGAGTTTTGACACCGAAAGTTTGGATCAAAGCTCGCGCGATTTTTTGGACGCGGCTATCGCCGACTATAACGCTCAATTTGGCACGAATTATGACAGCAGCTCGCAGAAGTTTGAGAATTATTACAAAGATCTTTCAATGCGGGTTAAAAACCGTGAGGTGGATCTTTTAATTGTCGTCAATATGTTTTTAACCGGCTTTGACGCAACCACACTGAATACACTTTGGGTGGATAAAAATTTGCGTCAACATGGCTTAATTCAGGCCTTTTCGCGTACCAACCGCATTCTAAACACGGTTAAAACCTTTGGTAATATTGTTTGTTTTCGTGATTTAAAGAAAGAAACGGATGATGCCATCGCGCTCTTTGGGAATAAGGATGCTGGTGGTATTGTCCTGTTGAAGACTTTTGAGGAATATTATTCAAAAGGCTATGATGAAAAGGGGAAGAAACAACCCTGTTATGTGGAGTTGATTGAGCGTCTGCAAACGGATTTTCCGCTGGGTGTTGAAATTATTGGCGAAGGTTTGCGACGCGATTTTGTGAAACTTTTTGGCGCGATTTTGCGTATGCGTAATATTTTACAAGCTTTCGATGAGTTTGAAGGCAAACAAATTTTGAGCGAGCGCGCTTTGCAGGACTATCAGAGTATCTATCTGGATATTTACCAAGACCTGCGCCAGGAAGTGGATGGCGAGCGGGTTGTTATCAATGATGATTTAGTCTTTGAAGTGGAGTTAATCAAACAAATTGAGGTGAATATAGACTATATTTTGATGATGGTGGCGCAATATCAAAAGAGCGAACTTGAGAACAAAGAAATTTTGGTCAATATTGATAAGGCGATTAATGCCAGTCTTGAACTGCGCAGCAAAAAGGACCTGATTACCGACTTTATCAACCGCGTAAACATACACACGGATTTGGAACAAGCCTGGCCAGCATATGTAGCCGAACGAAAAGAAAAAGAGCTTGTGGAACTCATTGAAGAAGAACAATTAAACGAAGAACCCACACGCCGCTATATGGATAATGCGTTTCGGGATCGTGAAATGAAAACTATCGGGCCAGCTATTGATGGTCTGTTGCCAAGGATGTCGTTTTTTGATCCTGCCCGTGCAGTGAAAAAGCAAAAGGTAATTGATCGTTTGAAGGCTTTCTTTGAGCGTTTCCTGGGAATTGGGTAATGCCATGAAAATTGCCATTATTGAAGACCAAACAGCACAACGTGAAGCGCTTTACCAAGCTGTTTCAGATTGGCTTCAAAGCAATTTGCCTACCGGGCAAGTACAATCTTTTAGCAGTTCTGAACGCTTTCTATTCGCACAGGAAGAAGAGCCTTTTGACCTCTTACTGGTTGATATTCAGCTGCCCGGCGAGAGCGGCATCGCGCTGGTAGAGCGCCTGCGCGCCAAAGGCCACGAAACAATGGTGGTTTTTATCACTGGCGTAAAGGATTTCGTCTTTCAAGGGTACAAAGTCAACGCGCTGGACTACCTGCTGAAACCGGTCAGCATCAAGGACCTGTATGCCGTGCTGGAAAAGGCGCAGGCCAGGCTGGCGCGGCAGTCGCCCCGTTTGCTTTTGGAACAAGGCGGGGTGCTGAGTGAGATAGCCATTAAAACCATCCATTATATTGAAGTGCTTGGGCACACCAGCACGCTGTTTTATAATCGTCCCGGCAATCCGCCAGATGCGGCTCTTTTGGAGTATTCCAGTCGCAACAGTCTGCAAAACTGGCTGAACCGCCTGAAAGAAGTCGCCGGACCGGGGGTGTTTATTTCCCCACACCGTAGCTTTATTGTGCATTTGGGATGGGTGTCGCGCATCAGCCGTGATGAACTCAAAATGGCGGATGGCTTCATCGTACCCATCGCGCGCGGTCGCTGGC
>CAZTEP010000299.1:0-2175 GCA_964612325.1 uncultured Anaerolineaceae bacterium | reverse complement strand
AAGGATAAAGCCACCAACAAGGCGCAATCGGTGACCATCACAGCCACAACCAATCTGAACAAACAGGACGTGGAACGCATGGTGCGCGAAGCCTCGATGAACAAGGCTGAAGATGACCGCCGACGCGAGCTGATTGAAGCCCGCAATATGGGTGAGAGCCTGGCGTATCAGTCGGAAAAGAGCCTGCGCGATCTGGGCGACAAGGTGGACGCTGCCAAGCGCAACGATGCTGAAGCCAAGATTCAGGTCTTGCGTGGCGCGATTGCTGGCGATGACGTGAGCGCGATCAAGAACGCCAGCCAGGCATTGAGCGAAGTGATGCAGGAAATCGGCACCGCGGCTTATCAGCAAGCCCAGGGTGGTGCTGACGGACAAGCCGGACATGGTGGTTCCCAGCCAAACGCTGATGACAACGTCGTTGATGGCGAGTTTACCGAAGCGTGAATCTGAATGTTGAATTGAGACAGAAAAAGCGGTTGGTTTTTACACCGACCGCTTTTAGATTCACGCAATGTGGGTTGAAATGGTTTGTCAAAACAGGCTTTCGTTGCCGTCCTGTTCAAGTGTGTCCAGATTACCAAACAAATAACGATTAATTAACTTATCAATCAGTGGTCATTTAATCAATAACATTTCTTTCCATGTAAATTCGCGATGTTATCAACGGTTGTTTTTAATTCTGCAGCGAAAACAATTAGCTCATTTAACCCTGGAATTTCTTGATTCATCGGTTTCTTTAATTTGAGGACTTCTATTTGAGGATTATTTGGATTTAAAGTTCGTATGTACACTTCAAATTCCTTAATGATGATTTCTGTAATAAAGTCGTTGTTAGATATTATAGGTATCACGTTGTAATTTCTATAATTAAAATTATCAATATACAATTTAAGGTTTTTTGTTGAGATGTATGCATGTCTATTAACTATTACATCACAACCAGCCAATTCGTCAAAAGACAGGATGATTGGCCTAGTAGGTGGCCCGGAAACTATTGCTAAAACCCCTTTGTTGGAATCAATAAAAACTTTCATTACTGTTCCATACACTGGCGCTGAACAGGAGAATTCGCGTGTAATTTTATACCCTTTTGAAAAAAAGGATTCTTTAAAAGTTGAAATTGTCTTTTCTCGTTCTTCTATATTTGATTTCCGTTTAAAATAGACATATACAAGAAAAATTATGAAAGGCCCAAACATTATTAACAACAATATCACATATCCCATATCATCTCCTATTTTGGTTTTCTACAGTAATAATATGCCTCTTTCATTTCGCGACAATTGATCAACTCTTATTAAATCAGAAAAGACTTTCGTAGTCGACCTTCTCAAAAATGTCTAATTTACCAGCGATGGTTGCGTCAAGCACTTTGCGGCCGTCGGCTTCGTAGGCTTTGCGCGCCATGCGGTAGGCGACCTCGGAAGTCTCCAGGTCGGGCAGTTGCCAGCGGAAGCCCTTGCCGAAATAGGCAGCCGAGAAATGGTTGGGGTCGTCACCCTGGCTTTGCACGGTGGTGTTGGGCGTGCCTTTGGTGGCAAAATTATGGTCAACGCCTATCAAAATCGCTTCCTTAAAACCCAAATGATAAGCCAGTTGAAGACAAACATTGGTAACGGTGGCGCCTTCCCAAACCCTGCCACGCAAATCCCGCGCGAACTTGGGTTCGGTATAGGTGGTGTAAAGAAAGTGGGTGTAATCGTCCATTTGCAGCCATTTTCGCGCGCGCCAGGAGAAAAACTTGGGCATCTTAAGGGCATTAAATTCGTCTACGGATTGTTCCACGACCAAATCATTGATACATATCAAAACATCTGGCTTGAAATGGAGTTCTTCTTCCGCTAAAAAAATGCGGTTCATGCCAATGGCAAAGTCGTTTTTAAGCAGACTTAAATCGGTGTTTTTCAAAGAGGGTCCATTACCCACGATAAAACAGCGTTCACCTTTGTGGCTGTTCTTGAGCGCGCCTAATTTGCGCATTGACTCTCTGCGCCAGGGGTGCAAATAAGCACTGGGTACAGTTGGCAAACGGCGCAGACCGTCATAAAGATTACGCGCCAGGCGGCCAAGTTTTGAAATTTTTTGAGGTTCTTCGTTCATGTTATCTCCAATAAATCCAAATTAAAACAGCGAAAGCTGAAAAAGCCCTTCGCAAAAACTTTTTCGGTGAATATC
>CAZTEP010000298.1:0-2178 GCA_964612325.1 uncultured Anaerolineaceae bacterium | reverse complement strand
TAACACAAATAAAATCGCCTTTTGCTTCATTCAATGCCTTTGTCAAGACTAAAGCATGATCGTGTCCTTGTAATTCAAAAAGCTGTTCATTTCGTGGATAAATCTTTATGATTGCATCCGGAGATATTTGTTTTAGCTTGGTTGTTGATTCCTCTGTTCTATCTTGATTGATGATAATAAGTTCCAGCAACTTACTTTTTGGAACCAATGAATTAATTCGCTCAACAAGCATCTTTGTCCAATCAAAATCTGCGAAATGAGCCGTTATGACGGTTAAATTGTTAATCTCAAATTTTCGTTTAATCTCTTTCACTATCTCTTTCGCGTCGCCTGAAAAATATCTCGAATTGCTTCTTCTCCCAATTCTTCAAAGAATCTTGTCGAATGAGTCACTTTCTTTCCTCTTTTGATTAACTCCTCCGGATACCAGGGCAAACCTTGATGCTTGATGCCCATAGGATAATCACCGGTGGCAAAATCTCCCAGCTTAAGTCCTGTCACATAGGTGAGCAAACCGAAAATCTGGTCTTCATGTAAGTTGATCCACTGGAGATCGTATCTTTCGAGTAAATCCATTTTGTACAAACGTTTGACACATTCATAGGACATGAAATAGGCGCCACCCTGGCATTGATCCCCGGGTTGATAACCATTTTTAATGGCTTTTGAATAAAAGGATTTCCAGTAAAACCAACCTGGAAATCGGGAGCGAGGATGTTGTATTAATTCCTTGAGTCTCAAGCTTTTATTTAATGTGTCAATGGTTGGTCCATAACCTCTTAGATTTCCCCTGCAATCGACACGAAATGAGCCGATTAAACCTAACTTTGGATCGCGTGCGAATTCCGCAATCGCATCATCATCAGGGCTCGGGCCGATCACAAGAGCATCTGTATCCATTCGCAGAAGCACTTGAAATTGATAATTATCAAATGCGTGTTTCAAACCTTTCGAAAGCGTAAGATAGAGGCCGGCGAGCAGCCCATGATTGGGTCTCCCTCGAACACCACCTTGAACGGAGATTAGATCAATGTTGGAGAATTTTCCCTGGATTTCCTTGCCAGTTTCCTTCATCGAGTCATCGACAAGAACCACTTTTGTCGAAGGATCCAAATAAAACAATGCACTCTCGATGGAATCCACAATGAATTCAGGCTGACATGTCGGACCAATCGGCATTAATACAATAGTTTTTACTTTCTTCATTTTACTTTTTTTATGTGTTTCTCGAGCAAATCGTCAAAAAAACAAAGAAACTTGTTCCAACCGTTTCAGCAACTTCAGGTGCACTTGTCTTAACATCTTTGCTGGACCATTCACCATATTTCCTGAGGTAATAAGCTTTTAAAGCTTCGTCCAGACATAGCTCTAAAGACTTACGCCAAAAGTAAGTGCCTCTCATATTCCAAAGATTGTCGTTCTTGCTGGTCTTGTGCCCTGCACCCACATGGAAGGCCTGATCACTGGGTTTCGAAATTGTCCGGAAGTTTCCGATAAATTCACAATTCAAGCCGTCTACCAATGCCAGCAAATAAATGAGACGAAACGTATCGAAATATCGTTTATGCATTTCTGGCATATTCTGGTCATCAATACCAATAGTGCGGAGTGCCTTTTTGGTTTTCTCGGTCGACTCATCATACTTTTTCAAAGACGTATCCACACCATATTTTTCCATGACCATTCTAAGCTTAGGGACACTAACCGAAAAACAAAAATTTTCAGAAATCTTTACTGGAGGTGAGGTGTGAGGACTCGAGAAAACACTTGCTGCGAATTTCTGTCTGGTCGACTCTTGTAACGCATAGAAGAAATCGCGCTCAGAGACAAAACATTCAAAATCAAGAAATATCACCTGATTGTCTGCATTATCAACAACAAGGTCAATTACTTTTGAATGCGGGAGCATCTTCCCACAATAAACCTGTTCGTGTTGGCAACGATTCTCCGCGATCCATGTCCTCTCATAGGAATCCAAACCAATTCAGACGATCTTTACAGGAATGTCTTCAGGGACCAGACTGGCGCAAAGCTTAACTAAATATACTGAGGCTGGAACAGCGACAATCACAACAGGACAACCCTGCCAGTTTAGTTTACCTAAATCCTTGGAAAGTTTCCTGGTTACACGAGTATCTCTGGTATTATTCATTTGCGAGATCGGAAGAGCACACGTCT
>CAZTEP010000297.1:0-2206 GCA_964612325.1 uncultured Anaerolineaceae bacterium | reverse complement strand
TTGCCGACTTTGATTTAATCGAAGCCAACGAAGCTTTTGCCGCGCAATCTGTGGCAGTGATGAAAGATTTGGGCATGGACCCCGACAAAGTCAACGTCAACGGTGGCGCGATTGCTTTGGGTCACCCGGTTGGCGCATCCGGCGCGCGCATTTTGGTCAGTTTAATTTACGAAATGCAACGCGACCCTGAGGCAAAAACGGGTCTTGCTACCCTGTGCATTGGTGGTGGCATGGGTGTCGCCGCGGCAGTGCGCAAGGTTTAGTTTGTTAAATTTCGCCATCCTGTTTGGTGTGTGGTCTGCTTTTGGCAGAATGAAATGAGAAAGGTTGAGATATGGCAAAAGTAATCTTAAGTCAACAAGGCTATGTGGCACTGGTAACGATTAATCGTCCGGAAGCCATGAACGCATTGAACGAAGAAGTCATCGAAGAACTGATTGACGCTTTTGATATGATTGATGTTGACAATACGCGCTGTGTCATTTTGACTGGCGCTGACGACCGTGCTTTTGTGGCAGGTGCTGATATCGCCGCGATGGCAAACATGACCAGCGAAGAAGCAAGGGCTTTCGCGGAACTGGGGCACGAACTGATGGAAACTGTCGAGTATTTTCCCATGCCAGTTATCGCCGCGGTGAATGGCTATGCTTTGGGAGGTGGCTGTGAGTTGGCAATGGCTTGTGATATCCGCATTGCCAGCGAAAATGCTGTTTTTGGTCAGCCAGAGGTCGGTTTGGGCATCACGCCCGGCTTTGGTGGCACCCAGCGACTGCCCCGCTTGATTGGCTCAATGTCCATCGCCAAGGAACTGCTTTACACCGGGCGTAATGTGCGTTCAGATGAAGCTTTGCGCATTGGATTGGTCAGCGCGGTCTATCCAAAAGAATCGCTTTTGGATGAGGCGTGGAAAATCGCCAACCGCATTTCTGCCAACGCGCCGATTGCGTTGGAGAACACAAAGTCCAGCATTAACGCTACCATGGAAATTGGTCTTGAAGAAGGCATTGAGCTTGAAACAGAATTGTTCAGCGAGTGTTTTGATACGGAAGATCAAAAAGAAGGCATGGCAGCGTTTCTTGAAAAACGAAAAGAAAAAAACTTTAAGAATCGATAGGAGACGCAAATGAAAGTTGCAGTTATTGGTCCTGGAACAATGGGATCTGGTATTGCCCAGGCTTTTGCTCAGGTTGAAGGTTTTGAGGTTGTATTGGTACACTATGCCAGACTGGAACGCTCCCAGCAAGGCATTGATGGCATTATTAAGGGCTTGCAAAAACGTGTTGACCGTGGTCGCATGGAGCAGTCAGAACTTGACGCGATTGCTGCGCGCTTGACGCCTGGTTTGTACGAAGCTTGTGTCGACGTGGATTTGATTGTTGAATCTGCTTCTGAAGTCATGGCTGTCAAAAAAGAAAGCTTTGCTAAACTCGACGCGATTGCCAAGCCTGAATGTCTTTTTACCACAAACACTTCGTCGCTTTCAATTACCGAACTTGGAAGTGGGCTTTCGCGCCCATTGGTGGGTATGCACTTCTTTAACCCCGCGCCAGTTATGAAATTGGTGGAAGTTATTCCGGGATTGAACACGCCGGAAGAATTGGTCGCTAAGGTAACCGAGATTGCCGAAGTGATTGGCAAGACCCCGGTATTGGTGCAGGAAGGCCCCGGCTTTGTGGTCAACCGCATTTTAGTGCCGATGATTAACGAAGCGGTGGGTATCCTGGCGGATGGACTGGCTTCGCCTGAGGGCATCGATACGGCGATGAAACTTGGCGCGGCGCACCCCATGGGTCCACTCGAGTTAGGTGATTTGGTTGGTTTGGATGTTTGTTTGGCGATTATGGAAGTCTTGCAGGCTGAAACCGGTGATCCCAAGTACCGCCCCCATCCCCTGCTGCGCAAAATGGTGCGCGGTGGCAAATTAGGACGCAAGAGTGGCGAAGGCTTCTATAAGTATTAGAAATTGCACTTCGCATCCCTAAAAGAATTAAAATGAATGCCAGGTGTGTTCACATGCCTGGCTTTTTGTGTATATTTTTGGATGGTTTTTTAAAATTCATTCAAATTGGGGCTGTTCCTGGCATCTTGCCGTGGGAAAAACCAGTCGCGCAAATCTTGGGGTGAAAACAGTCTTTATTATGTTGAAGAATTCCGCCCGAAATGATTAATCTGGACTATAATAAACTCGCGTGAGGCAACTTGCGTT
>CAZTEP010000296.1:0-2214 GCA_964612325.1 uncultured Anaerolineaceae bacterium | reverse complement strand
TTTATCAACCTCTCTGGCCTGAAGATTTAAAGGTTTATCTTGATCTTCCTATTCCTGCGAGTGTTGCTGCCGAATTAGGTTGGAACATTTTAGCGACCTCATCTCCGGTTTCTGTGGATGTGCAGCCACAAAACCCTGCAAGCATTATTCGTCAAGAATCAATGAGTGCTGAGGAAGCCTTGGCAGAACTTTTTTCAGAACAGGCAACTGTTCCTATTCACGCCTCCGATTTACTGAATGTCATGCAGGAAGACAGCAATCAGGCAATCGACTTTTCCGAAATCCCCACTGCTTCCTTCTTCCGCGAAGATATTGCCACGCCACCTGCTGATGGCAGATATGCGCCTCAAGCTTTTGACGACAGTCTCTTCAATCAGGAAACGCGCCGAACGGTTGCCGCGCTTGATGAAATTCAATCTGATTTCGACAAAGTCACCCGAAAAATAAACCGCCCCGAGCTTTCTACTGCTGACACGCGATTTCCCAGTTACATTCTAATGACCAGTCGCAAAAACCTTGCTAAAAAGTATGGAGCAAACACAGCCACAGTCATTATTGATTCGATAAAAAGTCTTTCATCAAAGATTTTGGAATTGCCCGGATGGAACAGTTCTGTTTTCATCCCAGATGATGAAGAATGCACCACGAACCTTGGAACAACCCTGCTTGATCAATGTGACGCGAACTCACTCAAACAAGCCCTCTGTGAACTTGACACAAAACTTTCTTCAAGAGGTGAAATGATTGGTGCCTTATTGATTGTCGGTGGGCATGACATCATACCTTTCCATCTCCTCCCTAATCCTACTGAAGACAGCGATAGCGAGGTTCCGTCTGATAATCCCTATGCCACACTCGACGAAAACTATTATGTGCAACAATGGCCGGTCGGTCGCTTGCCTGATGAACGCGGCAAAGATGCTGGTTATCTGCTTGAACAATTGCGCTATCTGAACAATGAGTACGGTATGAAACGTAAGAGTAAAAAGAGTTTCGCAAGAACCTTCATTACGACAATCTTCGGTTTCATCTTATCCTTGCTCCGTAATTTAAGTCCAAAACCGCAAACTGTCGAGAGTCTTGGTATCAGCGCGGAAGTGTGGAAAACAGCCTCGGAGGGTGTTTATAGCAAGATTGATGACCCTAAACGATTATTGACATCCCCTCCCATGACCAATAAAACAATCCTTGATGAACGTAAAGCTGATTCTAAATTTGGCTACTTCAACCTCCATGGCCTCAAAGAAAGCAACGAATGGTTTGGGCAGCGTGATCTTTCACGTGAAGGCACCGATATTGAATACCCGGTAGCCCTTAGCACCTCAAACTTTACCGATGCGTCTGGTGCCCCAGCCATCGTCCTTAGCGAAGCCTGTTTTGGAGCTTGGGTATTAGATAAAAAGGTAAATGAATCTGTCGCGCTCAACTTTCTCTCACGTGGCACACGCGCTTTTGTCGGCTCTACCGTAATCGCGTATGGCGCGCCGACCAAAACGCTTGTTGCCGCGGATCTTTTAGCTTATCACTTTTGGACTCACATCAAATCCGAAGTTGCCGCTGGTTATGCCTTGATGCGGGCCAAACTCGCTTTAGCCAGCAAAATGACCTCTGACCAGGGATATCTCGACGGTGAAGACCAAAAAACCATTCTTTCTTTCGTTCTTTATGGTGACCCCTTAGCCAGCTGTCGCGACATCAAAGAAATCACAAAACCCATCGTCCGTGTGGCAACATCACCGGAACTGAAAACAATCAGTGACAAACACGATGATTTCATCATGCTCCAGGAAGAAATGCCTAATGAGATTTTGGAGAAGGTTAAAAAGGTAATTAAATCTTATATCCCCGGCATGGAAGAAGGAAACCTTGCCATCAGTCCCCAACTTACCAATTTCCATATAAATCCTGAGGCACCAGTTGAGCACAAGAGCAAATTAGAAGCCATTCAGCAAAGTCATAGTTATGTCGTCACGGTGCGCAAAAGCTATGAGTATCGCTCAAAGAACTTTGACCAATTTGCCAGAATGACCTTCAATCAAAAAGGAAAAATGATAAAATTAAGTACCTCAAAGTAAAAATCAGGGAGACAGAGAATGAAAATAGACAAAAGAGCACTAAAAAACAAATTCATTGAACTGTTTATGTTCATTCCTCTCCAAAAACAGTTGCTTGCCAGCAATGACCCTGCTGAAAGTCGTCGTGTAGAAAACATTC
>CAZTEP010000295.1:0-2216 GCA_964612325.1 uncultured Anaerolineaceae bacterium | reverse complement strand
TGTTAAATGTAAAGTTTCCAAAACCTATTTACAAGCAGTTTAAAACAAAGTAAGGTGAAATGATATGGCATTTATAGGGAAAAATGTTATAGAGAATTTGACTACTGCTATGTATGAGGATTTGCGAATCATTTATCGTGAGTATATACAAAACTCAGCTGACTCAATAGATAAGGCAATTAAACAGAAACTCATTACATCAGCAGAAGCTCGCATTGATATTGAAATTAATCCCAAGACCAAAACAGTTATTGTAGTCGACAACGGCGTTGGTATAAAGAGCTCTGATTTTGAAAGAATTATGAGCAGCATTGCCGACTCTGAAAAAGACCGTGCAGAAGACAAGGGCTTTAGAGGTATTGGACGTTTAGGCGGTATTTCTTCTTGCGAGAAACTCAGATTCTCCTGTTCCTCATATGGAGAACCAATTCTATCTGTTTGTACTTGGGACGCCAAGACTGTGCGGGAAATCCTTGTTGATAAAACCCGTAATCCGTCTGCGGCGGAACTAGTCGATATGGTTACAAATTACGAAACGAAGCCTTATGCTGCAGAAGAACATTTTTTCAAGGTCGAGATGTTGGATGTAGAATCTTCTTCATTAGAACTCCTTGATGAAGAAAGTGTCAAAGACTATTTACGAGCTGTAGCGCCTATTCCGTATCCCGTGGGATTTATGTGGAAAGCCAAAATTTTGGAATATGCAAATGATCATGGCTATAAAATCGATGAATATCAAGTGTTCGTTAACGGCGACCGGCTTTTCAAACCATATACAACCAACCTTTATGAGCCTAAAAATAACTCAAAGGTTGCATATGACTCTCTTATTGATGTTAAATTTGAGATTTTCAAAAATAATAGTGGCCAGGAAATAGCATGGATGTGGTATGGAATCAGTAAATTTGAGAAACAAATTCCTTCAATTAATCTTATGCGTGGCATTAGACTTCGCAAATCAAACATTCAAATTGGCAATGAAAATACGTTTTCTTCCCACGGTTTCTATGATGAACCGAGAGGTGGATTGTATTTTGTTGGAGAAGTCTTTGCAATAGATAAAGACTTAATTCCCAATGGTCGAAGAGACTATTTTAATCTTAACGACAACTGTCGCGAATTTGAACGCCAGTTGCGTCCATTGTTCTTCGATAGATTTAAAAAAATCTATCATTATGCCAATGACTATAAAAAGGCGCTTCAAAAGCAAGTAGATTATGTGGAGGCCCAAAAAGAATTCAACACCAAAATAGAAACAGGTGGTTTTTTAGATGCTGAAGATAAGCACAAAGTGGAACAGACCCTTAAAGATAAAATGAAAGCCGCACAAGCTGCTAAAAAGGTTATTGAAACCCGGGATAGCAAAGAAAAAAACGATGATGTACTATCAAGGGTATACTCTGCCTTACGCAAAGATTACAAGCTTCCAGAGAACAAGAAAAAAGAGGAAACCATTCCCGAACCAGAGCAAAAAGGGAAACAATATCTTACACAATCGCTTTCAAAACTATCAAAAAAAGACCAAAAACTAGTAAGCCGGATATATGGCATAATAAAAGCAATCCTTCCGCGTGATACAGCGGATATGGTAATTACAAAGATACAGGAAGAGCTGAGTAAATAAAATGAATCGTGAAATTCTTTTAGTAGAGCCAAATTATAAAAATAAATATCCACCCATGGGGCTGATGAAATTATCAACATATTATAAGCGTCTCGGTGATAAGGTTACCTTTTTCAAGGGCAATTTGCAGGATCTTGTTCTGAATGACACATACGCAATGCTTAAGGATCAGCTTTACGCAAATGATAGCAGTATCTTTTGGGAACAATATAAACCGCAAATCTGTAACTATTTACGTAAAGGTTCTGTTAAATTTTTGGAAGACGTTCCAGGTTACGGTATAAATCCGATAATAGATGATCTTTTTCGTTATTACAGACAATACTTCTATCGAAAGGATTATTTTAAACCGGAAAACAGGAAATATGATCGTGTGGGAATAACCACCTTATTCACTTTTTATTGGGACATAACTATCGAAACCATAAATTTTGTCAAACAACTTTGCAAAGATCCAAATGGTGTTATGGTTGGTGGTGTCATGTCATCATTATTAGCTGACAAAGTTGAATCAGCCACGGGGATAAAACCACATATTGGCATATTAGAAACACCCGGAGAACTTGATGCTGACAATGATATGGTTATCGAT
>CAZTEP010000294.1:0-2234 GCA_964612325.1 uncultured Anaerolineaceae bacterium | reverse complement strand
CCTGCGAGGCTGCCAAGGCAGCACCCAAGGCATCCAATATCCGTGTCTGCCGTGAGGGAGACACCTTCACTGTTGGTCATAGCGAGATATCCGTGTATGGCTCCACCGATCAGGGAGTTTCTTACCTGGTATCTGCAGAGGGGCTGCGTGTCTTTCATGCAGGGGATCTCAATCTTTGGCATTGGCGTGAGGAGAACACATTGAAGGAAATTGCACGCGCGGAACAAGCTTTTTATGAAAAAACCTCTGCCATCCCCAAGGACACGATAGATATTTGCTTTTTCCCGCTGGACCCCAATCAGGGAGGCCTGTATGACGCGGGCGCCAACCATTTCATTATGTCCCTGCGGCCCAAGGTGTTCTTTCCTATGCATTTTGGACAGCGTTCCGAGATTGCCAATGAATATGCCCGCAGGTCTTTATCACGGCGCACCACGGTATTTGCGTTGACGTCAGTGCGTGAAAGTGCCTTGGTTGATTTTTCCGGTCCAGTTCCTGTGGTGCGTTCCAGCAGCCCGGTTCGAACAGAACAGGGACAAGCACGTTCGAGTGTTGATTTGGCCGCCTATGTTCATGAGGATCCTTTCGCACAGACGGATTTACCAGTGAATCTACGTGAGGACAAGAGTATATCAGGTGAATGAAGAGCCCTGACATGTTTGTACTGAAGTCATTAAATATGCTATAATATAATTGATATCATGTGCATCGGCTGAATTGATAAGAGCGATAAACAGTCGATAAGATGTCAATACATGAGCCTGGGGGAAACATGAATCTTAATGACTTGAACGACCAGCAGCGCGAAGCTGTTGAGCATACAGAAGGCCCTTTGTTGATCATTGCCGGCGCTGGAAGCGGCAAAACGCGTGTGATGACCTATCGCATCGCCTATTTATTGAGCAAAGGAGTTTCCCCTTATAGCATTCTGGCTCTGACGTTTACCAACAAGGCTGCCAAAGAAATGCTCAGCCGTGTCATGGGTTTAACCGAAGGCAGGGCCGGTGAGATATGGATTGGCACTTTCCATGCCATATGTGTGCGGATTCTGCGGCGTGATATCGAAAAAATTGGCTATCAGCGTTCTTTTACCATATATGACGATGATGACCAACAACGTGTTTTGAAAGATCTGTTCAAACGTTTTGATATTGATGACAAACAGCTCAGCCTGCGTGAAATGCGTGGGATTATCGGGGATGCCAAGAATAAACTAATGTACGCGGATGACTGGTTTGCACAGACTCGCAAGGACCGCCGTGCGCAAACCATCCATGATTTATTTGTTGCCTACGACCAGCGCCTGAAGGCGTCCAACGCGCTGGATTTTGACGACTTGCTCAATAAAACGCTTGAACTTTTGATGGATCATCCGCCGGTACTGGCATACTATCAAAAACGTTTCCAGTATGTTCATGTGGACGAGTATCAGGATACTAACCTGGCGCAGTACAACCTGGTCAAACTGCTGGCTGAGCATAGCCGGAACCTATGCGTGGTTGGCGATGACGATCAGTCGATTTATGGCTGGCGTGGTGCGGATATTCGTAATATTTTGGAATTCAAACAGGATTTTCCTGAGGCTAAGATTGTCAAGCTGGAGCAAAATTATCGTTCAACAAAGACTATTCTTGAAGCAGCAAACAGTATCATTAAACACAACGAGGAGCGCATGGAGAAATCCCTGTGGACTCAAGGTAAAAAAGGCGACAAGATCCGCTTTGCTGCGGCTGGAGACGAGCGCGAGGAAGCTGCCTGGATTTGTGAACATATCCGCAGGCTTCGCAATCGCAAGATTCCATTATCTGAGATTGCTGTTCTATACCGAATGCACGCGCAAAGCCGTGTGCTGGAGGAAATGTTCATGCGCGCCGGGATTCCATACCGGGTCTATGGCGGAACACGCTTTTATGACCGCAAAGAAATTAAGGATGCCCTGGCCTATCTCCGTATCCTGATCAACCCTGAAGATGATGTGGCGGTCAAGCGTATCATTAACGTGCCTAAGCGCGCGATTGGCGACGCTACGGTTCAGGTGCTGGAGGATCACGCCGAAACCAACGGTACCAACATCCATGGCGCACTTCGTGATCTGCCTGAAACACTTGGATCCCGCCCACGCAAGTGTGTTGAAAGTTTTGTTGAACTCATCGATTTGCTCAATCAAAAACGCCATGAGCTTTCTTTGGGCGATTTTGTTAAATTCATGCTGGATGAAACCGGTTTGCTGAGCA
>CAZTEP010000293.1:0-2273 GCA_964612325.1 uncultured Anaerolineaceae bacterium | reverse complement strand
GCCGAAGCCTAAAGAGGCTTTAGATCCGACACGCTTTTCGATAATCTTATCAATTCAGTGCCACCTGGTTCGTTGGGGCTAATGACTCAACCATACTGGGCACCCGGTTTGAAATTGCCAGGACCCGAAGCAAAAGGTGCTGTGATAGGTTTCGGTGATATTCACACACGCGCGCACGTTTATCGCTCGATGATTGAAGGCATTGGTTATGCCTTGCGTGAAGGTGCTGAACGTACCAGTAAGCGCAGCCGGGTTCCGATTGAAGCTGTGCGCGTAGCTGGGGGTGGTTCGCAAAGTGATGCGGCCATGCAAATTGCAGCGGATATCTTTGGCTTGCCAGCCAGTCGCCCACATATTTATGAAGCGAGTGGATTGGGTGCAGCCATTAACTTAGCGGTAGGGTTGAGGCTACATTCTGATTTTAAGACCGCGGTTAATGAAATGTGTCGTGTTCAAGATAGTTTCGAACCTATACCAGACAATGTGGCTATATATAATGAGCTCTACAATCGCATTTATTTAGAAATGTACAGCAGATTGAAACCTTTATATCATGAAATAAGCGAAATTACCGGCTATCCACCTTTGGATTAAGGTTGATTGCAAAGAGGTTTACCGAACGGTATATAAAAAGAGCTTTAATCAGAGCTCTTCTTTTGATCGAATAATCATGATTGATTTACCGGGCACTTTCTTGAGATCGAAAAAAGTCTTTTGTTGACGCACGAGGGTAGCCAATTGTTTGGCACCATAACTGCGTGGGTCAAAACCAGGGTCAATACGACGTAATGAAGTGCCAACTTCGGAAAGACTGGCCCAGCCATCATCATCTGTGCCAACCATTTCGATAGCACGGTTTATGTTCTCAATTAATTCAATTTCTTGTGTGCTCAATTTTGCAGCAACTTTTTGACGCGTGGCTGCTTTTTTCTTCTGACGCGCGCGTTCTTCAAGGTTTTCTGTATAAATAAAGACTTCGCACGCTGAAACAAAAGCGCGTGGGGTGTTTTGTTTACCAATGCCGATGACCAGTTTACCACTTTCGCGAATGCGCGTTGCAAGGCGAGTGTAGTCACTATCGCTGGAAACCAGGCAAAAGCCATCCACTAAATCGCTGTGGAGGATATCCATCGCGTCAATAATCATGGCCGAGTCGGTGGAGTTTTTGCCTGTGGTATAGCTAAACTGTTGGAATGGCTGAAAAGCGTAGGAATTGAGAATTTCTTTCCAGGATTTCATGTGGGTTGTGGTCCAGTCACCATAGATGCGACGAATGGTGGTGTTGCCAAAACGACTTGCTTCAACCACAATTTGCTCCATGAGCGAAGCCTGAGCATTATCGCCATCGATTAATATGGCAATTCTTTTTTCAGTGTTTCCGTTTGTAATGTTAAAATCTGTCATATCCCCATTATAAAGCATAAGCGAATGGATTATTGACAATAACAATCATCATCTGAAACAACGTTGTTTTTGCTGTAATAGTCCTGGTGGTAGTCTTCGGCTGGCCAGATTGTTTGTACTGGACGCAATTGCGTTTGAAGCTTATCAGCGTAGACACCAGAATTATCAATGGCTTCCATTACTTCTTGAGCAATTTCTTTTTGAGCATCGTTGTAATAGAAAATGGTCGATCGGTATTGTTCCCCAAAGCTTTGGGCCAGGACAGGGTTATGTGATTGAAAAAAAGCTTCCAATAGTTCCTTGAAGCTGATGATTTCGGGGTCGTAATTGAGTTGAACCGCTTCGAGGTGACCTGTTTTTTGGCGGCAAACCTGAATGTAAGTAGGATTTTCGGTAGTTCCGCCAGTGTAAACAGCCAGGGTGTCAGATATGCCGGGCAAAGCTTTCAGTTTTGCTTGTAATCCCCAAAAACAACCGCCCGCTAATAAGGCTTTTTCTAATGTCATAATAAGTTCTCCATACAGGATTAATCATAAACCTTGTTGCAACTATAACATGAAGGCTGATAATTTACATTCAAAATCCTTACACAAGAGTCTAAAATCTATCGTTCACGAAAAAAACAGTTTTGTATAGTCCTGGTATTAATAAAACGTGGCATTTTTGCACCACGTTCAATTATGGAAGGTGGGCCCGGATGGATTCGAACCAACAACCAAGCGGTTATGAGCCGCCTGCTCCGCCATTGAGCTACGGGCCCCAGCGTGAAATCAATCTTACCATAAAAATGGATTTTTTGAAAAAACCATCTATATTTGTCAGAGCAAAATGATAATGTCCTAAAGTAGCAAAGTAGAAATGTCCTAATT
>CAZTEP010000292.1:0-2274 GCA_964612325.1 uncultured Anaerolineaceae bacterium | reverse complement strand
AAGACGTATCGTCTTTTCTTTGCCGACGATAACACGGCTGATATTGCGCTCAATCGTGCGACAAAGATCGACGGCGTCTTCAATATTTCTACTCATTCTGAAGGCTCATTTCTTTCTTCTTTTGATTTTAAACCGTTCGCATGTATGTCAGTTTGCACGTAAAATGGTTCCGTAAACTGTTCATGAACACGCCGCACAGGTGGTGTTTCTTGAAATAAAAAGGGTTGCGGGTAGTGTGTGTCGCTATCGTTCGATGCGTCATTTTTCGTCGATTTTATATCCAGCGAAAAAGGTATCGTCAGTTGATCATTCGAAGCGCCGTGGCCTTGATGACCAGCTAAACGTGTGTATTGGCTCTGTTCACTCGTCGATCGAGAGATCAAGGATCGATTCGAAGTCTTCGATTTGTTTTTCTTACTCGTTTTGCGCGGCAAGACAGCCGTTCTGACGGCAATTTCAGGTCTCAGTCCAAAAGCATCGAGGTTTCCGACACCGCGAAAATCTGAAAACACAGCCATCTCCGAATATTCTGCCGTCGTCAACGGAGTTTGAAATCGGATCGCCAAAAAGAGACGTCTTTTGGAGCGAGGATTTCGTTTGAGCCACGCTCTCACGTGGTAAAAACGAGGCACCGATAGAAAGCCGGCTGCTTCACCCATTTGAATATCATTCATTGATTCAAGTGTTTTGCCATAAAACAACGCCATTCTCTCAATTTCAAATCGCCTAATTTCAAGGTGCCAATGCGAACTCGCTTGATTTTTCGCACCGGTAAACCAATTCGCAAACCAGTTACACGAATTTGTCTTTTCTTTCCCTCTCGCAAAGTAATCCGCAACCAGGCACCGTTATGTACTTTTTTCATAAACTCAACCTTCGCTGGCTGAGTGCGATAACCATCCTCTAAAACGACGCCTCTGCGCCAGATAGCCAGTTGCTCTTCATCAGGCATATGATTGACTAAAACCTCATATTCTTTTTCGTGTTTGTAGCGCGGATGAGTCAAACGGTTCGCCAAATCACCATCATTGGTCATCAATACCAAACCTTCACTGTCAAAATCAAGCCTGCCAACCGGGTAAACTTGTTCGTCAATATCGATTAAATCCAAAACACTTGGCTTTGGAAAGTTCTCATCATAATCCGAGAGATATCCCCTTGGTTTGTTGATTGCGATATAGACTTTTCTTTGAACCTGACGCAATAGCTTTCCATCGACAACAATTGCGTCCTTCTCAACATCAGCTTTATCGCCTAACTTTGCAATTTTGCCATTAACACGAACACGGCCAGCTTCAATGATCCCTTCACATGAGCGACGCGAGCCAAAGCCAGCTGCGGCAAGTATTTTTTGTAATCTTTCTTCTGCCATTAGTCCTTCAAAATCTTCAATTCTTCTTCTTCGCTCTCTGGTCTTGCCTGCAAAAGTTCTTCAAGATTTAACTCAGGCAATTCATCGAGGCTTTCAAGGCCAAAATGTTGCAAAAATTCTGGCGTAACACCATACAGGATTGGCCGGCCAATCGCTTCGGAACGCCCTAATTCTTGAATTAATCCCCGTGACAACAAATTACGCACCACACCATCGCTGTTTACACCACGGATACTGTCAATTTCCGGGCGGGTAGTCGGCTGTTTGTAAGCCACAATAGCCAAAGCTTCCAATGCCGCCTGGCTTAAGCGAGTGGTAACTTCAAGACCTAAAAAAGATTCGATATAAGGGGCGTATTCAGCCGCAGTCACTAACTGATATTGATCTTTAACAATCTGTAGGCGAAGACCATGACCCTCGTTAAGGCGTGTTTTAAGTTCTTCCAAAAGTTGCTTGCACTCTTTTTTGTTCACTTTCATCGCTTGTGACAGCTGCTCAACGCTCGCGAGTCCTGGAGAAGCAAACAATAATGCTTCCAGGAGCTTAATTTTTTCGTTTTGATCCATATCTTTCTCAGTTTCTTGACCGTGCTATAATTTAATTGTTAAGACTTGGTAGATTATACTCTAAGGCTTGTCAATCAAGAAAGGTTGTAACGAATTGAAGATTTAAAAAACAGGATAAATAAATAATGGCAACATTAAGAGTTATTTCTGGAAGTGCCAAAGGCAAACGCCTAAAAACAGTTCCCGGTGATTCAACCCGACCTATTACTGATCAGGTAAAAGAATCACTCTTCAACATTCTTGCGAACGAAGTTGAAGACATCCGTATTTTGGATCTTTTTGGAGGTACAGATCGGAAGAGCGTCGTGTAGGGAAAGAGTGTACGTCCTGGTGTAG
>CAZTEP010000291.1:0-2293 GCA_964612325.1 uncultured Anaerolineaceae bacterium | reverse complement strand
TTAGGACATTTCTAACTTGCCAGCAATAGGACATTTCTATTTAGCCTTGACACAAGTATTTTGTTGTTTGGTAGCATGTTTTTTTCTTTTTTTGCCTATACTCAAACAGGCTATGCTACAATATAACATCTCTCTTTAGGACGAAGAACATGGCAAGAGCATTAACCCCCGAAAACCGCATCAAAAAAGCGCGCGCATTAATTGAAGAGGCAAAGCGTATCGAAAGACCGCAATCATTGGATTGGGCGTTTTTTAGTTATACCGCGAATGTGAAAGATACTTTACGCAAGGCTTTTGAGTTGGTTAAGCTAATTAACCATTCTCCAGCTACAGCGGAGAACGTGAAAGCTGATGCTCGTTTGGTGATTGAAGAAATCGCGCAAGCTGAGCGCGATATTTTAGGCAAGAAAAAGGAATAGCTGAATTATTTAGTGATAATGTTTAAAGTTTTAGTTTAAACCTTACCCAAAAACGCCACACTCTGGTGGGGAACATGAATAACACCATTTGTCGCGTTTTGTTCAAAAAGCGTAGTTAAAGCGGCAATAAATTCTTCATAGCCATCCTCATCGGGTCTAATCGCATAAGATGCAGATAATGCCCGACCGACAAACCCAGCTTGGTTATACTGGATGGGGTTATCGAAGCATTTTTCGACAATTTCACCCTTAAAAAAGCTTTCCATACTTTTGTGGCCTTTTTGCCTTTCGAAACTGAAGCCCGAAAAATTAGGACAGTACTTTTCGAAAATCTCTCGAAATCCGATGTTTACTTTGTTGTCAAGCTGTCTGTGATTCCAAATCAGGCAAACATGTCCATCTGATGCCAAAATGCGCTGGCATTCCTTTTTAAAAGCTTTGGCATCGAACCAATGGAAAGCGGACGCGGCGGTGATGAGATTCACGCTTTTATCCGGCAGGGTGGCATGCTCGGCTGGGGCGGCGATAGGCTGGAAATTTGGGTAATCACTTAATAGAGTGATTGCTTTGTAGCGCATATCCGCGTTTGGTTCAACAGCATAAACTGTGGCACCAAGTTCAAGCAATTGGCGTGTTAACTTACCTGTGCCGGCACCCACATCGGCTATCTTGCTATCTGGGTTGAGGTTGAGCGTTTGGACTAACCAACTTATTAGCGCGGGCGCGTAAGCAGGTCGTGCTTGTTCGTAAATGTCACTTTTGCCTGAAAATTTCTGCGTGTTGTCCATAGTAATCTCCGTTCCTTTTTATTTTATCTTAAGCCCAAAAACTTGACACATATTCGACCTGGCTGTTTTATAATGGGGGTATGGAAAAGGTCTTTTTACCACCACAACAGAAAATGTTAAACCGGAACCGAATATTACTGGTAGGATTGCTTCTTTTGGCTCTGGCATTGATTGTCCTGGCTAATTTAAAAATCTTTATTGATTTTGCCTCAGTTTTTGTGACGGTTGCTTTTTTGTTAGCGGTGCCGTTTTTTTATGTGCTGTATCGGCTCAACCAGGCTAACCATATCAGTTATGCGATTGGTGAGGATTGTCTGAATGTTGTATGGGGTGTGAACCGTTTGCAAATTCCATTGCGCGAGATTGATTGGGCACACCATGTGGATGATTTTGAACAGAAATTACCCCTGCCACGCTGGCATTTACCCGGCGCGTTTTTGAATCATTTTGAGATTAGAGGGTTAGGGAAGACACGTTTTATCGCAACGGATCCTAAAAAAATGATATTAATCAAGTTCATGGATCGGTATTGTGTGGTTTCGCCTGATGATCCAAGTTCTTTTTTAAGCTTGCTTCAAGAACGACAGGCCTTAGCGCCACTGTGTGAAGATGGTATTCTCGAGGAAACATTCAAAACCCTGACTTTAAAGATTCGGCAGGATGCTTGGATGAAACGATGGGCTCTTTTTGGAGGCATCGCTTTGGGTCTTTTGTGGCTCTGCGTACTGTTGATGATAGGGATGTTTGAAACGGTTACTTGGGTGACTCTGGAAGAAGTACGTTCGTCACAGTTGTTGTTATTAGCGATTATGGGCACTTTTGCTTGGATGGTTAGCATTGTGATTGCTTTTTTTGCCATTATTCAGTCGAAGGCGGAAAAACTCTTGGTTTACATGCTTTTGGCAAGCTCCATGTTGACTTGTTTGATTTTAGCCGTGGCAACCCTGATGATGTCGCTTTGAATTTAGGCGTTTGCTTGAAATAGTTGTTTTAAATAGTGGACAAAAAAAATAAGTTTTGCTATAATCGCTTCACTTCGGGCGCTTGGCTCAGTTGGTTAGAGCGCACGGTTCACATCCGTGAGGT
>CAZTEP010000290.1:0-2303 GCA_964612325.1 uncultured Anaerolineaceae bacterium | reverse complement strand
TACCGCATGATTCCCCGCGCGACCTTTACCACACCACAGGTTGCCTCATTTGGTTACACCGAAGACCAGGCGAAAGAAGCCGGATTGGACCTTAAAGTGGGTAAATTTCCCTTTATGGCCAATGGTAAGGCCTTGGGCCATGGCGATTATGCTGGTTATGCCAAGGTGCTCACAGACGCTAACAGTGGCATGCTTTTAGGTGCTTCGATTGTTGGCCCCGAAGCGTCTGAGATCATTCCAGAGTTGGTTTTGGCGCAAGCAAATGATTTGGACGCTGAAGACGTGGCGCGGGCAGTACATATCCATCCCACGCTGTCTGAGGCATCTCTCGAGGCGGTACTCGGCGCGATGGATCGCGCGATACATGGCTAATAAAAATTAGATGAGTGTGGACGTGGTCGTGAGGCTACGTCCATTTTTTAGAAACGAAACCTGTGCTCTCGCCTCGGTGTTTCGCTGCGGGCAAGGCAGTGTTTATGGTAAAGCTATCAAAATCAACAACTAAGGTGCTGGAATTCTTTGCTGATGGATGATGTATTAAGTGTTTGCGATAAAAAGTACAAGCTCATCAAACTGCTGGGGCGTGGCAAAGGTGGGTATTCTTATCTCGCGGAATGCGAAGGAAAGCAGGTTGTGCTCAAGCAGATTCATCACGAACCTTGCGACTACTATACATTCGGAAACAAAATTGAGGCAGAACTGCGAGATTATGAACGGTTGCGAAAGGCGGGTGTCCGCGTTCCGGAACTAATCGCTGTTGATTATGACGCTGAAAGAATTGTAAAAACCTACATTCATGGAGATACCATTTTTGATTTTGTGCGGAACGGTTTATCTGTCGAACCTTATCTGATTCAAGTGCGGAAAATGGCAAAACAGGCTAAGGCGGTTGGGCTCAACATTGACTATTTTTCAACCAATTTCGTTGTGCGCGACGGTTTAATTTGGTATGTGGATTACGAATGTAATGACTACATGGATGAGTGGAATTTTGAGAATTGGGGCATAAAATACTGGTCCCGAACGCCGGAGTTTGAGGACTTTTTGAAATACCATAACGGATGACAGACCCGAAATTTTCAATCTTTTTTTTACATTAGACGCATGTTTTCTTAGGCGAAACTCATACCAGTGGGGAGTATAATAAAAATGGTGTAAATGTAAAAAAGCAATAATAAGAAAAGTAAAATTTCAGAGGTGTTCAGATGAAAGAAAAAACATACGAAACAGCATCGGGCACAATCCATTACTGGATTAATATCATTGATGACGACGCGATAACATTGGTCTTTCTCCCAGGTTTGACCTTAACCCACAGATTGTTTGAAAAACAAATTGAATACTTCAAAGACAAATACAATATCTTAGCCTGGGACGCGCCCGGGCATGGTACATCATGGCCATTCGAATTCAATTTCGACATGATGGGCAAGGCAAGATGGCTAAACGAAATACTCGAACAGGAAAAGATTAGCACGCCTGTCATTGTAGGACAATCCATTGGCGGCTATCTGGGGCAGGCCTTCGCGGAATTGTTTCCAGACAAAATAAAAGGCTTTGTGTCGATTGATTCTGGCCCGATACAAAAAAAGTACATGACCTCTGGAGAAATTGGCATGATGAAAATGATGCGTTTTGGTCCTGCTAATGTCTCATGGGGTATGTTATCCAATTTGGCGGCCATCGGCTCAGCGGAGTCTGAGTACGGTCGAAGCCTGATGAAGGATATCATGCTGGGATATAAGGACTATGGAGAAAGACTTTCTCAGGTAGTTGGTCATGGCACAACCATTCTTGGAGAAGCGATAGAAGCTGATTTACCCTACGTCATCCCCTGCCCGGCTTTGTTGATTTGTGGCGAAAAAGATAAGTTGGGTTTGTTTATCAGGTACAACAGGGCCTGGCACAAAGAGACGGGTATTCCTCTGGAGTGGATAAAAAACGCGGGCCATAACTCCAACACCGACCAGCCGGAGATTGTCAATCAGTTGATTGATGATTTTGTCAAAACCCGCATTTGATGGCTGTGTTTTTAGGCTGTTTTTGATAAATAATTTCAAGTTAGAGTAGCATCATCAGGAAAAACAGCTAACAAGTTGTCACAGCTGCTTTGGCACTTGCTATCGCCAGTCTATATCCTTATCTGTGTCGATTGAGAAAATCATCGAGTGCTTTGTCGATTTCTTGGCTGTGCCCTGCCATCATGTGACCGCCATCTGGGAAAGTAACCAGGGTAAGATCAGGAAAACGGTGCCGGGCGTTTTTGACTTTCTCGAAACTGGCGATGGGGTCGTCTTCGGAAT
>CAZTEP010000289.1:0-2307 GCA_964612325.1 uncultured Anaerolineaceae bacterium | reverse complement strand
GTCCAACGCAAACGCCGAGCCCCACACTGATGCCGGCGACTGCCACGCCAAGTCATACACCGACCGTAACCAACACCGCGACGCCAAGTCCCACACCCACAGCTACACCTCAGCCAGAGATAGATCCAGCAGAGTTTGATTACGCTATGTTAGATATTATGCAATGGGAAGGGGAGTTAAAGGTTAGTAATGTGGAGAAATTACCTCCTGGGCGTGTTGTAGAAGTAAGGGAGGGATATCATACTGTATTATATTCCACACCACTATTTGATGATTTTAAAGAGAATAGACCTTACTATTACGATGGTATCAGGATAACTGATATTCCAGAAGGATTTAAGTTTGAGTTGTTAGAAACTAGAAAAATCTCATCAGAAGATGGTAAGAGTATAGTGATGGGTACTGTGAGGAATGCTGGTGATGTTTCAACACTTGCTCCTGTTTCCTCAATTATCTTATCAGCAGAAAATGAAGAGGGTGAGATAATAAACTTTACACAAGAGTCAGAAGATGTTATAGCAACTGCATCTTTGGTTGATTTCGGTTTTAATAGACACATGAATGATCAGCAAATAGTCTCAATCTTTCTTAGGAATATTCTACAATACCAGAAAGAGCATGGTCCATTTGTTGCAGGTCAGACATACTCTATCCGAGAAGTTGCTAATATAGATACGGAAGAGGTACTTGATTTGTTTCACTATTATCTAGATAGTTATACATTAGATCAAGCTGCAGGTACACTTGTAAATCTTCTTACTAGACTTACAAAGGTTGCTACAAGAGATCCAGTTAAAGTGGATGATGAAGGAACACCTGCATTTGTAGGACTTGGTGCAAATATTTTTGATACGGAGTATTATGGTGTACACTTCACTAAGGAACCGAGCAGTCCTGATAAACCAACCAATGATGTTATTCTAACATTTAAGGAGAGTTCTACAGGAGCAACATCTTACTATATAGATGGAGATATTATTAACAGAGGTTTGGGCTATCATCTAGCCTTTTACCTTAAAGAAGAGTTAAGCGAGGAAGATCTTGAAGCAAGTTTAATGCAAGCAGAAGATGTTTATCAGGAGTTGCTGGAACGAGAGAGAACAGGTATATACAACCGATATTGGGAGGCAGAGGGTGTGCAAACCTATATTTACCTTGAAGCTTCAAAATATGAAAATGGAGAAGCCAAGCTAGATGATGTTATAGAAAAAATTCATCCTTTGATAAATTCAGATGAGTTCTTTGTAAGAAAATGGCGATAAAATACGAGAAATATAAAAAACTACTTTTGATATGTCTTTATACAACTTTACTATTGTTTATTCCAAATCTAGTAATGGCAGCAGATGAGCCATGTCCCGATCGTACTATTGAATATAACTGCAACAGCTACGGGTAATGTGCTTTTTCGCTTGGCGTGACGCTGGCGTGGGGCGATCACACGGTAGACGATTAACAACAAATGGCCAGTTTTGCTGGCCATTTTTACACTTTAGTCAGTAAAAGTAATACTTTATTAGCGCGAAAACTAATCCGTCACGGTGATGACGGGGAAAAAAATCATCGGACGCACGATGATGGTAATTGTGGCTGGTTCGGAGTCTAAATCACCATCGTTGGCGACAAAAGTAATGTTGTCTTCACCATAAAAACCGGGGTTTGGTGTGTAGGTCACGTTTGGCAAATTGGTTTCAATCTGGCCGTGTTGTGGGCCACTGATGATGCGAAAAGTGATTTCGTCACCATCGGGGTCCACAGCTCCCAGGGTGAATTGGACCGCACGTCCAACACCGGTATAAACCATCTGGTCTCCCGCGGCTGGAGGGTAGTTGGTGTAATAGAGCTTTAAATCCAGGTCGATTAACTCGCCCGTAACACCGGAACCATTATCGCAGAGGAAGAGAGTCCATTCCCCTTTGGCGGAACGACCGAAATACTTGGCAAGGTTTTCGTTGGTGCTTGGTCCAGCCAACCTTCCAAAGAGCGGTTCGCCAAGAACGTCGTCCTGACCGTTATGCAAAGGCTCAGTACTGTTATCGTTGATGGTCACATTAAAGTTCTTCTTTGTATCCAAATGGTTGTTGATAACAAAGGTTTGTTGAACATCTCCCGGGGCTTTTATTTGAAGCCAAATTTGTCCGCGTTTCTCGTGGGCAAGCAGCACTTTGACATCGATATCTTCAACAACGCGGTTCTTTGTAAACTGAAACGTTTTGGTGATGCCATTGTGGTTCAAGCAGCCATTGTCTGGGATGCTTTCAGTAACAAACCAGGTGTATGAAGCTTCGTCGCTGTTGCCGGCGTAAT
>CAZTEP010000288.1:0-2322 GCA_964612325.1 uncultured Anaerolineaceae bacterium | reverse complement strand
TGCTGCCAACAAGATAATTACCGCGCCAGCCTGGAGGTTCAATTTGAAACTTAATATCAATCCAATACCATTAATCAAGATGCCCAAAACTATCGCGCTGAGCATAATCACACGCAAGTCCTTAAAAAACATACTGCCAATTGCCGCGGGAATGGTTAATAGCGCGATGACCATAATCAAGCCCACCACCCTCATCGCCACCACGATTGTTAACCCTGTAACCATCAGCAATAGAATTGACAGTAAATCTACCGGTAAATTACGCACCGTGGCGAACTCTTCGTCAAATGAGATGGCCAGTAACATACGATAAAACAGAGCCACAAACACAATCACGCCAATGGCGGTCCCAATCATCCACCAAATATCACTGGATGAAACGGCTAAAATACTCCCGAACAAATAAGACATCATATTCGCCCGGTAACCCGGGGTGAGGCTGATAAAAATAATCCCAATCGCCATGCCCACTGCCCACATCACGCCAATCATCGTATCAGAGCGTTCACGCAACTTGCGCTGGGCCAATCCCATCGCCAGCGATGAAAAGAGACTAAAAACCACCGCCCCAAGCACTGGATCCAAACCAAAATAACTGGCAATACCAACCCCACCATAAGCGGCATGCGCGATACCGCCACTGATGCCCACATTCTTGTTAACCACAACTAAGGTCCCGATAATCCCGCAAGCCACACTCACCAACACACCTGCCAAAAGTGCGTTTTGCATAAACTCAAAAGAAAACATTTCAATCAGGTTCTCAATCATCGCTTTTCCCCTGCCTTTTTATCGGTCGGCGAAACCGAAATTGGCTCCGAAAACGCATCCAAATCATGATGTTCATGCAAAACCCGGTGTGGCAAGCCATGCGCCAAAAGTTCAACCGGGCATTCATAACCAAGATCAAGCATATCCTTGCTAAACACTTTTTGATTGTGATAAACCATGCGCCTGTTAACACAGCCAATTGTCTTGACATGAGTTGAGATTGCCATCAAATCATGCGAAACGAGCAAGATACTTATCGACTTGTTCAGCTCCGCCAAAAGGTCATAAAGCATCGCGCTTGACTTGCTGTCCACATTCGCCGTCGGCTCATCAAGAATAAGAAGTTTCGGCCGGGTAACCAAAGCTCGCGCGATAAGCACCCTTTGACGTTGTCCGCCTGAAAGCTGATTGAAAGATTTCCGTGCTAAATCAAGCACGTCGGACTGACGCAAAGCCCATTCAATTTCATCTTTATCTGTCTTTTTATTAAAACGTTCTTTAAAAACGTGTGGTTTCTGTCGTCCCATGCGAACTACATCCCAAACACTAATCGGAAAATCCCTGTCTGAGTGTGAAACCTGTGGCACGTAACCTAATTTATCACGCGCTGAAACCGGGCTTTGCCCCAAAACGCTCACGCGTCCACGCATAACTGGCAACAATCCTAATATCACCTTTATCAAAGTTGTCTTCCCACCACCATTTGGACCAATTAAGCCGACATAATCACCTGGAAACATCTCAAAATCAATATCCTCAAGCACGGCGCGTCCGTCATACCCTGCCCAAAGTCCTTTGATTTCAATGATTGGCTCAGCCATTTGCGAAGTGGGTTGCTTTTCTCTTTGAGCTACCATGGTTTCCATCATTTCAAAGCCTCTTTTAAGTCTTTAGCCAAACTGAGCATATTATCCGACCAGTCATAGGCCATGGGATCCCACTCAACAATCTCATAAATGCCTGCCTGTTTGGATAAGGTCCTCACAAAGTTCATATTGCTTCCTTTTTCGACAAAAATCACAGTAATCTCATAGCTTTTCACAGCTTCCAAAAGAGATGCCAAATCTTCCGGTCCGGGTTCATTCCCTCCAATTTCAACCGGGATCATCTCCAAATCATATACCTCAGCAAAATAAGCCCAGGCTGGATGCACCACCATAAAATGAGACCTGCTCTTTTCGCTTAAAAGTGTCTTAATGCTTAAATCAGTAGCATCAATTTCTTCTAACACTTCCAGCAAATGTTTCTCATAGCTGTCTTTATGCTCAGGGTCATAGTCAATCAGCGCTTCGGCAATATTGCGGGCGATGATTTTTGCGTTCGCCGGAGAAAACCAAATATGAGGGTCCAGGCTCTGCTCATCATGCTCGTTAGGTTCATCGTGCACATCATTATCGTGATGATGATGTCCGCCAATCATCGCGATGCGTTCAACACCCACAGCCGAGTCAACAATCGTCATCGTTTGATTAACCGCGCTCAGCTTCTCCATCCAGGCATCTTCAAATTCAATCCCAATGGTGAAATACAAAACGCTCTTTTCCAAAGCCA
>CAZTEP010000287.1:0-2323 GCA_964612325.1 uncultured Anaerolineaceae bacterium | reverse complement strand
CGTGAAGATAGACCTAATATGTTTTATGCAGTTAAGGCACCTGACTGCAGTGATTTTGTTGAGCAGTCTTTTCGCACCCTGAAATAGAGATAAAAACTTCTGGTGCAGGAAGCTTTATTTCAATATCCCGCTTAGACGGTGTGACATATGCCAGGTGTAAATACAAACCCGGACAGTCTTCCTTGCTATTAATGTCGCCTTCAAACACGCAGGGTTTTGTGTTTATCCAGCGTTTTTGTACATCAGACCCACAATAGTACAACACCTCGCTGTAATCTGGCCATGCTTCGGTTTCTGTGTAAATCTGACAAACCATTTCAGAACTTTTCCAGTCTAACAGCCACCACTCATAAATTGTGTAATCGGTATTAATGACAACACTGCGTTGAGGGCCTTCCGACGGTAAGCCATACGAGGTCACAGGCACATCACGTAAAAAGGCATGCAAAACAAACAAGGCCAAAAGGACTCTAAAAATCGCTTTTCGTTTTGTTTGTCTTTTATTCATCATAGCTCATTCCACACCTAAGGGTAAGGATGCCTTGGCGTTGCTGTTGGCCTTGGTGTTCGCGAGGGAGTTGGTGTCGCTGAGCGTTGCACCGGCAACGGTGTTTGCATAGGGTCCAAAGCCTGACGTGTTTGTGTGGCATTAACAACTTCAGTCAGTTGCCATTCATAGGTCAAAACAATTTCATTTAAGGGTGCCGCTTCATTGATAAGCTCTAAGGCTTGACCAAAAATATTTGCCATCGTCTGAAGATCCGGCAGCAAGACTTTGGTTTGAGTGTGGTCCGGCAATTCCCATAAACTGGCACTCTCCCAGCCGATAATAAAGTAACTCACCCTCTGGCTGTCTCCCAAACGCAGTGCCATCGGGATTCTGTCAACAAAATCGGGTAAGCTAATGTCGGTGATGATTTTATCCTGATAAGACACATACATCACGGCTAAATCGGCTAATCGACCCTCTTGAACTAATTTGGTAAAGAGCACTTGTAATGCTTGTTGCTGGCGACGTGTGCGGTTTACTTCATCACCATCTGAGATGTAAGAAACATAACAAAGCAACTTTTCGCCATTCATGCGATGCAATCCTGATGGCAAACCACCACAGGCATCACGTATCGGAAACAAAACACTTATCTCAACCCCACCCAAATCATCCACGAACCATTGAAAAGCTTCAGCATGTGCGATAATCGTATAATCCGGTCGCAGACCAAAATTATAGGCCAGGGTATCGCGTAAAAGAGACACGCCACCCAAAGCGTAGGCGCTGTTGATGCGTTGCATGTTATGCCCAGGCAAGTAAACAAAGAGGTTGCCCGGCACCGACACCACACTCGCTTTTGAAAGCCTTTCATTAATGAGAACCAGGTGAATGGCATTGGTCCGTCCAGGTTTTGAGGTTTCGCCTTCACTTCCTAAAAGCAACCAGACTTTCGTATCATCATCCAGGGCCAATCGTTCTGCTGCCCTTGGCACCGAGGTAACCGAAACGCGATTGGGTTCAGCAAAAGTCGGCCAAGGTACCGGAGTTGCCTGTGGAACTTCGCTGGGAAGACCGGTTTCTGTCGCCGTCTGTTGACCCCATTTCTCAAATGGCGTTTGTGTAGCGAAACTGGATGGCCGGCCAGATAGTGGCTTAGTACAAGCTAAAAGCATTTGCCCTAACAACATAACACAGCAGACAAGCGCCAATAATCTGGCATATCGGGTTGGTAAGGTGCGTTTTTTTTTCATAGCAAACTCAGGACTTTCGAAAGTCCTCCAGAATAATTATTATAGCATAGCTATCAACACACAAGAAAGAACACCACATTCTTTCCCAAAACCCCACCGATTATTCCTAATGTTTATAACTGTTTTTTTGAAGGTTTAATTAACCCCACCCAGATATATGGGTGGCTCGTTTTTCTTTTTTGATTTCAGCCTCTGAGCCAAGTGTTTCAACAGAACTTTTGGGTACAGATTTGCCTGCTCAAGCTCATCTACATCAAGCCAAAGTGTCCTAATCTGACCGGGATCAGGGTTTTCAACAGATGTCGGGTCTAAGTCGCCTGTTAATTCACAAAGAAAAAAGAACTCTACTTGATGCAACGGGCGATTTGGATTAAAGAACTCATGCTCCCATGAGCGATATTCTCTTACAAAGAGCAACTCTCCGACCTTTACAGTCGCCCCGATTTCTTCTCGGCATTCCCGAATCAGTGCATCATGTAATAACTCACCTGGTTCCTGTCCGCCACCCGGAAAAACAGTGAAGACCGGATTGCCAGCATGTTGTTTTTGAAGAACCAGGATTTTATCATCTTTAACAATT
>CAZTEP010000286.1:0-2324 GCA_964612325.1 uncultured Anaerolineaceae bacterium | reverse complement strand
GACTATAATACGACTAAAATGCAACTATGTTTAATCCCAAATACACTCTAAGTGATTCTTTGCTAATCAATATTCGTAAGGTAGGAGAGTTAATAGGAGAGTTAAATAGTAAACAATTCACAGAAACAGTACTTTTTAATTTAGAGAAAAAAGCTAGAATACTTTCCTCTTTTACATCGACTAAAATAGAAGGTAATCCATTATCACTTACAGAAGTAAAAACAATTCTTAAAACAGAACCTAAGAATATTAAAGATACAGAGAAAGAAGTAATTAACTACAATGATGTTGTAGTAATGTTAAATGACGAGATTAAGAATAAAAAGGATTTCATTCTTTCAGATAAGTTAATTTGTAAGATACAGGGTATTGTTACAAAAGGCTTACTTTCTTCATATAGAGGGAAATATAGAAAAGAACCAGTATTTGTGAATAATCCTTTGACAAGAGAAACAATATATTGGCCTCCTGATGCAAAAGATGTGAAAAAGTTAATGAAAGAGTTAATAGATTTTGTAAATAAATCAGAAGGAAAGATAGACCCTTTGATTTTAGCAGGTATTTTTCACAAACAATCAGTTGTAATTCACCCTTTTATGGATGGTAATGGGAGGGCAACAAGGTTAGTTACTAAAACATTACTTGCTAAATTAGGTATAAATACTTTCCCTCTTTTTAGTTTTGAAAATTACTACAATAAAGATGTGTCAAAGTATTTTCAAAAAGTAGGAGTATTTGGAGACTACTATGATATAGCTAATGAGTTAGACTTTACTGAGTGGTTAGAATATTTTGTTGAAGGAATTTTAGATGAATTAAATAGAGTTAAGAAAGATTTACCTCGATACAAAGAGAGGTTAGAATCACATGAGAAGCAAATAGTAGAGTATCTTAAAGATAATGGCTCAATATCATCTAGCGAGTACTATAATATTAGTAAGAGAGCTAAATCAACAAGAATTAAGGATTTTAGAACGTTAAGAGACAAGGGTATTATCAAGCCCGTTGGACAAGGAAAAGCAACATACTATATTTTAGATGATGACTATTGGTTTTTAGAGTAATTTACTTTGTACTCTCAATTCTCTCCCATCCACTCTTAGGCATGTCTTTTCTAAGAATACTTCTCTCCCAGAATATCTTTATCCATGTAATTAATCTAGTAGGGAAGAGTAGTAGTGACCATATGAACTCTTTAAAGTTCTTTGCATATCTAAGTACAAACCCCGTATATTGTAACTCAATCCAAAAGCTCCTAGACTGTTTATCCTTCTTAAAAATACCCATCTGTTTTAATTGTGTAAATCCACCAAGTGATCTAACTTTCTGTTTCATATAGTCTTTAAAATTTGTAGGGTATTTAACATAGCACATAGCTTTAGGGGTATATGCTATTTCCAAGTTTTTGTTCCTAATGTAATACGACATATATGCATCATCTGAAAGGGTATTGGTTGGTAGTTTAATATTTATATTTCTCACAGCCATGATATATCCACTCATAGGGAAAAAGGTCTTTCCACTAATATAATAGTCCTTCTTCCTCACCTTTTTCTTTGTGTCTATCCTTCTTTGATGTGCTGAGTCAGCAAGCAGATGCCCCCAATATCCAAACATATTCTCTCTTTTATCTCGAGATACAGGTCTACCACTTACTCCCCCAACTTTTTTATCTTCAAAAGGTTCTAAAAGTTTCTTTACACCATCTTTCTCAAAATATGTGTCCCCATCTGTAAGTATGAATATATCTCCTTTTGCTTTCTTAAAAGCCATTCTAAGAGCATATGGTTTTCCTTTCCTTGGATCTTTGATTTGTATATACTTTTTTCCTAACCTGTACTTCTTTGCTTCTCTCATTCCAGCATCAAGAGTTTCTTTATCTGGAGATACTTGGAGAATTTCAAAATTATTGGGAATCCCAGAATATTTCTTATCTACAATTGAAGATATACATCGACCGATGGTCTTAGGTTCCTTAAATGATGCTATTATTACACTGATCATTTAGTCGTTTATAAATGTTATTCAGCAACTTCTTCTGTTTCTTTTGCTTCAGTTTCTTCTTCTGCAGGAGCACCTTCCTCTCCCTCTTCTGTTGTTTCTTCATCTTCTGTTGTTTCTGGTTCTGTTACTATCTCTGCTTGTAACTCAGTAATTGTTACAACAGTAGCATTCTTTAAGTCCTCATTCATAATCTCAAGGGTTTCTGGAATATTCAACTCATCTACACTAATAGATTGTCCAGGATGTTCTAAGTTAGAAATATCAACGTTAATTGAAGGAATAATTTCACTAACTTTACATCTTACCTCAATATCATCTAA
>CAZTEP010000285.1:0-2326 GCA_964612325.1 uncultured Anaerolineaceae bacterium | reverse complement strand
AAAAACATGGAAGAAGAAGGATCAAGGTATTGCAACATTATCTTTTACAAATGTTGCCTCGATTGAAATAGAACGTCAGGTTCGTTCCATTAGTGGTACTGGTTCCGGAACGATTTACCCACACTTTAATGGAACACTAGATAGTTTTATTAATAATTTTATCTTCCTTCGCTTTGGTTACTTATTGTTTAAAGATCAAAAACGCCCCAAAATATACATTGACCAATTTTCACAGGATTACCAATATTGGCGTAGGGAATGTAGACAAAAAGGCTGTGTCGAGGGTTTTAATAAATTTCGATGGAGTTCTTTAGGTTTACTCGATCATACAGGTCATTTGGTGAGTTGCTCACCTAATTGTTATCAGAAATACCCACCATGTGAAGAATTTAAGCGGATTTTGTTGGAAAAGGGGATTGTTTTTCAAAATGAAGTTACTTTCTTATCTCTAAGGCTAATGGAAAAATATAAAAAAATTGCTTCTGCTGTCACCTCGAGATTTCCTGTCTTGATACTTGACGAAGCTCAAGACACATCATTTGATCAAATGGCGTCAATTGACTTGTTAGTTGAGAATGGCTTGCCCAATGTTTATTTAGTTGGTGATCCTGACCAAGCAATATATGAATGGCGCGATGCCACGCCAGAGTGTTTTATTAAGAAGTTTGAAGACCCAACTTGGAACGGGATGGAGTTGACTCATAACTTTCGCAGTTCCCAATTCATTTGCAATGTAACAAAACACTTCTCCAATACTTTGAGCAGTTCAGCCCCAAATACGTCTAAGGGCGAAAACTCTAAATTTCCTCAAAAGCCGATACTTTTGTTGTTTGATGACCGATTTGAAACAATCCAAGCTGACATTGTCCAATGGTTCCTCGATAAAAGTAAAGATTTAGGTATTCCTATTACCTCCGATAATTTAGCAGTTGTTACAAGGGCAAGAGTACATAAGGAAACAGACATAAAAGATCTGTGGAAAAGTAGAGAAATTGAGTTACTGGCTAGAGCTTCCTATGAATTTGTTTTTGGTTCAAGAAAAATTGCATTTGATAGCTGCGAGAAATCTTTATATCAATTAACAATAGGAAATATTGATGATGTGGTTAACACGATAGAAGATGAAGTAACAAAAATAATGCCTTACCAGGATTGGAAAACAATTATCTTAGATTTGCTGGTAAAGTTACCGAGTTCTGAAAAAATCTTAGCTGAATGGGTAACAACTTTAAAAAGAGTTACAGAAGAGATATTAGCAACTCATGGACTAACAATTAATGGAACCAGAGTTTTAAATAATGTAATAAAGATAAAGAACTCAGATAATCGTAGTAGCACTTTCAAGGAGATTCCAGTAAAAAAATTCTTTGAAAAAACCATAAAAACAGAATACACAAGGTCCTCCGTGCATGGTGTTAAGGGCGAAACATATGATGGCATTTTACTCTTGATCCCAAGCAGAAACGGAAAAATAACTCCTGGAATTCTACAGAATGGAGATCTTAATTCTGAGGAGATGAGAATAGCCTATGTTGCAATGACAAGACCCAGAAAGCTGCTTGTTGTCGCCATGCCAAGAAATAAAAAAACTGTTGAATATCAGCGATTTTCTCGCGATGATTGGGAATACATCACATTTTAGGAAAACACATTTGATTGAATGTAAATTTTTTGAAACTTATCATTGAAAAGAAATGCAATTGATAAGCTGATTTATCAAACTAACAACCTGACCCCAAACATTTTCAAATGGTTTCTCATTTCTTGGAACCAAATATTGCAGACGCCGGTTCCAATCATGCTCAAATTCGGAATATCGATTTTCAAGGCTTCCAACATCGACCGAACCCAGGTTCAACCCTTTTGTTCTGAATTTTTCAGGCAGAATCTGTTTTACAGCTTCGAGGTTGACACCAGCATCAAGCAGATTGCTGATGTCGTACAAATCTCTTGAGATCGCGAACCGGCGTTGTCCTCCAATCGCCCGGATCTTTTCGGCCATGACCTCTTCAAGGGAATAGCAGGATAATTCAAGCGTATTGAATAGCGCTTCATCTGTATATGGATGAAAAATTTTCCGCTCAACAGTTGGCAGTAAAACCTTTTCTGCTCTGGTCACATCCAGTTTGATGCTTCTGGGAGATCCACCCCAATTTAAAGGTCCCTTATAGTAAACCCGGATTTGAAAAGACTCTTTACCATATTCGTCATCAACAATCTCAAATCTGATTGGCCCAACAAAGAAGTCGGGTCCATCCTGTTCAAGGATCCAACTAAAACTTGATTCAATCACTTTTTTAATTTCAGTTTTTGAAATTAGCGTTGT
>CAZTEP010000284.1:0-2327 GCA_964612325.1 uncultured Anaerolineaceae bacterium | reverse complement strand
TACATACAGATTCAGAGTCTGCTGTCCTGCCATTAGACGAGTCCCCAAATTTCTGAAACGCTTTGTATTCTACCAAATAAAAGTTTTTTCGTAAAGTGAAATGGAATAAAGTGTTATTGATCAGTGATAAAGTCATCCCAATAAGTAATCAGCGAATTTGACACCCCAGTCATGATGTTGAGATAATAAAAGGATGAAAAAGATGATGAACGAAAAAGAAGCAAAACGAATCACAGTAATTCAAGAAGTGGTGGATAGAAGATGTACGAATCAACAGGCAGCAGAAAAGTTGGGGATCCAGGTGAGACAAGTTCAACGGTTAAAACGGAAGATGGAACAAGGAGGAATCTTCGCAGTGCTGCATGGAAATCGCGGTAAGAAACCATATAATGCAACTCCACCGAAAATCGTTGCGGAGATCCAGCGAATAGCGCGAGAAGAATTATTTGGTTACAACTTCACACATCTGAGTGAGGTACTGGCAGAAGAATATGGATATTCTCTGTCTCGCAGCACAGTTGAGCGACTGGTGAAGGCGGATGGAGCCGTATCCCCTAAACGAAAAGAACGACGAAAGCCGCATCGATCTCGTAAGGCCAAAGAGCATATGGGCGAATTGGTTCAATTAGATGCTTCCGCGTATGATTGGTTCGGAATCGAAAAAAATGTCTATCTGCATGGCGCAATTGATGATGCCACTGGATCAATCCTCGCTTTATGGATGGATGATGAAGAAACGCTGGATGCTTATTGTGAAGTGATGTTCCAAATGAATCAGAACTTCGGTATTCCTCGCGCCCTTTACACCGATGGACGTACCGTTTTTTTCTATGACTCTGCCGCCAAAAAGAAACCGTCTATGGCGGATCAATTATCCGGAATTCAGTTGCAACAAACGCAGTTTGCCAGAGCAGCCAGCACCCTCAATATTCATTTGATCCGTGCTGGCTCCCCACAAGCAAAAGGTCGTATTGAGCGTCTCTGGGGTACGCTCCAGGATCGTCTTTCCCATGACCTTCAACGTAAGCATATCCATTCTATTGCTGAGGCTAATCAGTTCCTGCCGACCTTTCTCTATAATTATAATCGCCAGTTCGCTCGCACTCCAATCAGCCCCGAACCTTTCTGGTTCCCCAAACGTCCCCTCGAGGAATTGCATCTGTTATTTGCTGTTCATGAAAATCGTATCCTGGATAAAGGCCTTGGTTTCTCCTTCCGAAATCAGCATTTTGTTCTGCCTGATATTTCTAAAAACGGACCTGTTTTGCCTCGCCCCGGTGATCCAGTTACCGTAGTCATTTCCAAATATTTTGGAGTGCGTGTTCTGATTGAAAAGCAAGTATTTACTCCATCTTTGATTCTGCCATCGGCAAAATTGTCCGCTCATCCTAAGCTTTCCTGTGAGGAGCTCTCCAGAAAACGTTCTGAAGCTGGTAGAGCTGGTAAAGCAAATTCTCCCTGGGGTCGAGGTTTTTATAATGAAGAGAATTGAAAAAGTAAATGCAGCCAAAATAGAAGTAATGCCCCCATAAAGGTTGCATTTAATCTGACAATCCTGGTGTTGTATTGCGATCTTCAAAAAATCAGACCAATCGGAAATGCTCCCCTCTTTGCAGGTATCGTAGATATAAAATACAGATTGATAAGGAGAGCAGTCACAGTAATTCGAAATATTATAAAGAATTTATTGTTGTTCTTGTGGTTTTGGGGGTGGCGCGCAAACCAAAAAAACAAAAAAAAAGGTAATTTATTTGAATTTCTTAAAAATATTTAGTAAATAGGGGTCAGTCGATTTTTCAAAAAAGACATTTGTATAGGGAGAGCTTACCATCAATTCCCAAAATTTACAAATATTTTTTTTTTTTCGTTTTGTTTTGGCCCCACCCCCAAAACCACAAGAACAACAAATTTCCTTTCTTTATTCGAAAGACTAATCTATATTTCGAATTGCTGGAGCAGTCATAATAAGCTTGATTGCGGTCAGCCCCCTTGGGTATGGCCTTTTCCTGCTGACGAATTATGACTGCGGAAGCTCTTTGTCACCCTGTATTTTATTCGGTCCTTAGCAGTAATTCGAAATTTGAAAAGAATTCTTTGTTGTTCTCATGTGTTTGCGCTCCGCGCAAACACATGAGAACAACAAAATTTATCTCTTTATTCGAATGGTTGGTCTATATTTCGAATTGCTGGATTGAAAGATTCAACCTTCAAAATAATTGGTATTATTATTGGATTCAAATATTATGCAAAAACATGGCAGGTATGATGATGAATGACACAAAAACAGAAGACATTCTTGATTGCAAACAAAATTTTTTGATCCAATT
>CAZTEP010000283.1:0-2343 GCA_964612325.1 uncultured Anaerolineaceae bacterium | reverse complement strand
TGATTTTTCTTTGCATTTTGCGATATCGCAAAAGTTGCAAAGCTCGGTGTTCCTGCCAAGGGTTAACGTGGATTTTCCCGTCAGCTGAAAGCCGTTCGAATGAAAGGTGGTTTCCATTCGCAGGTTTTCAATTTCCAGTTTTGAATTATGTAAATTAAACAAATAACGACGCGCGTTGTCCGAAACATAAGCCATGTCCCATACAATGCGTGGGGAGCAGCCTTCCAATCCTGTCAGTTTTAGTTTTTTGTTTTTGACATCAAAACCATATTGGTCGAGGTGAATGTCAGAGAGCACAACGATTGTGTCCCCGTTTTTTGCTGCCTTCAGCGCTTCCCTGAGCGTAGAAACATCCCAGACAGGCCGATGCGTTTTATCAGGCGGGGTAAATGGCGGCACGCGCGCCGCCTCGTGCTGGACCGGGACAAACCATTCCTGGTGGGGCGTTCTTTCATAAACGCGTCTGAGATCTCCGATTGTCCGGGCATTTGCGAGATAACGCGTAATGTCGCCCAGTTCCATATCCCCTGTATACTTGCCCCAGGCATTGCCAAAATACAAGAGTCGTGTTGCGCTCTCAAAGTAAGTTGGGACTCCGCTTAAATCCGTGCCTTTGATTACTGCCCTTCCCCTGAACAATTCCTGCAAATATTCTTCATTGATCGTGTAGCTATTGCTTGTATCCCAATAATTGATCTCGGAACCTTTATATACAGCAGTTAAAGTATGCAGCCAGGCGCCCGTGAAAAGTTCATAATATTCATCAACGCGCCCCGCCTTCCCGTTAATCTTCACATCCTGGGAGCGCACTTCAGCAAAGAGACGCATTTTTCCGCCCAACTCAAACTTCACCATCACCTCAGCTATAACCGTACTCTCAGTCAAAGGGATGTGATCCCTTGACCTGGGGATCCGTGATAACGGATGGTCAACAGGCATTGATTGGACTCTTGGAAACCGCTCTTCCCGGGGAAAGACCGTTTCATAGTAGTCACGAAGATCATGATAGTTCATGTATGACCGTTCAGGATAAGCTGCCCAATACCAGGAATGCCTCCCCACACCATAATCAAGCCACATATCACTAATCACTGTTCCCTCAGCAAAGTACTCCAGGTTGATCCATTTAGGAGTCTTTAAGGAAGTAATCGTTTCATTGATGGTTTCGGTCTTAAACACCTTTTGACCGTTGAAGACGTCAAAGATTTCCACATTGTATTCTCCATAGCCTCCCAAATAGACGATTAAACGGCGAAGATTATCATCTTCAAAAAATGACAGAAGGCACAAATCCCCACTTTCGAGGAGCGTCATTGGTACATGGTTAAATGACTGCTTAAAATACCCCTCGTCCGTCTCAACATTGAATGCACTTGAACCATGGCTCGCGGGAACCAAAGAACACATGAGCAATGCAAAAACAGCGATGAATATTTTCTTTCTCATTTTGCTCCTCTCAGACCGGATGCTCACTTAAAACAGGAGAAACGAAAACACAGGGAACTTTTATTCCATATCTCTGATCTCCATGTGCGGGCACGGGATTGTAAACCCGCATATCATCGCTCATATTTCTTAGCCTCCCTTTGTATTAAATTAACAAACAGGGTATGTATTTGGCCCGCTTTATCATCAAGCCTTCCGCTTGTGAACCCGTTTCGCAGTATACTATAATACTTGAGAAATAAACAGTGTTTACCGTATAATCCCAATATTTGACTTTGATGTCTGATGGAGATCCCGCGCCATGAAAAGAGACATGTTTTATTGCTTTTCAAAGCTTCAACAACTAATCTTGCTATTCGGCTTTTATCTGAACAAACACCACCTCCGGCGGATTGAAGATTCGCGGCAAGTTGGGATAATAGGACACGCCGCGGCTGACGATCAAGGGAATCCCTTTGTCTTGATATAAGCCCCCTGCATAGCGGGGAAACCACCCCTGATCTGGAGCGAACAGGCCATTGAGAAGGAAGGGGATACGCACCTGGCCGCCATGAGTATGGCCGCTGACCACCAAATCAAAGTTATATCGCGCATAATCGTCCATGTAATCCGGTCGGTGAGCAAGAAGAATATTGAAACGCTCCTCGGAAAGACCGGAAAATGCCTTGTACAATGCGTTCCGATACGCCTCCTTGTCCTCTCCTGATGTGCCCATGGTGGGATCATCCATGCCGGAGACAGTAATCTCCTGTCCGTTCACCAGCAGCGGCACTGTGCTGCCCTCAAGCACGATTACCCCTAAATCCAACATTGTTCCGCGCGCTTCTGGATATCCTGGGCACCATAGATCATGGCTGCCGGTGACATAGTAACATGGCGCAATATTTATTGCCCCTT
>CAZTEP010000282.1:0-2345 GCA_964612325.1 uncultured Anaerolineaceae bacterium | reverse complement strand
CCATAAACAGTGCTTCCTCCCACAGAGCTTCCAACCACGACAAAGGTTACCGGTTTGTCAAATTCAAAAAATTCCCAAACCAGTTCATCGCCCAGCTGCCAGCCTTCAGCTGACAGAATTTCCTCAGGAATCACCAAGGGGAGTTTCGTTAGCCCTTCTTCGCTTTCCAGCCATTTTTCAGTAAAGGATTCCGGTCCATACCCCGGTAGAAAATTAATGGTCATTCCCTTAATAGATCTTTCAAGCCCATGTTCCAAATGGTTTAGCGCAAGGATTCTGTATGGCGGCATAGGCTCAAAGGAACCGGTTTCCATGTTCAGTTCAAAACGTGTTTGCATCAGAGTGGAAAGATAGCTATGATCCATCACACCGCTTTGCTCTACCCAGTCGACGCCTTTACGAGAAATCAGGTTCAACATATTCTCACTTTTTATGAAAAAGTCAATTTGCACCTGAAAACTTTTATACAGACGGTCTACCTCCAGCTTGTTGGATTCGATGAGCGTTTGGAACCACCCTAACGCCAATAATAAAGTCGCCGCGACAACAACCGTAAGCAAACTTTTCACCGGGGATCGTAAAAGGTTCGAGCGATAAAAGCCGGATAAAGCCCGTTTCGAATCGGACTTACCCCGCGAAGGCGTTTGGGTAATCTTTCTGATCAGGTTTTTGTTGAAAGTTAGATTTTCAGCTTTTAAATCTTTGACAACGCGTTTTTGTTTTTTAGCGATATTATCCTGAAGCAGTTCCAAAACTGGCGCGCTGGTAACCTTTCGGTTGCCCAACCAAGCGGCCAAACCTATGATGAGCAAAACCAGGAACCAGATTCCCGCCCCAAGTGCCGGATGCAGGCTTAGCTCCGGCAACACACCAGATGGCAAGGGTAGTTTGGAAAGCGATTCAGCCGCCCTGTCGTGCGCGTTTTGCCAGGAGAACAGGGCACCAATGACTGAACCCAGCAAACCAAGCCCCAACAAGGGCAAGATCAATTGTTTGTTGCTAATTCTGGCAGGCACTCCGAGCGCGCGCAGGACAGCATAGTTGCGCCGCTGCTGGCGCAGATAAAGGAAAACCGACAAAACAATCGCCATCAGCAAAGCAACCGCGAAGAGAACTGCGCCCATTAATAAAGACTTACGCAAAGGATCCGCCCCCGCGACAAAGTTTTTGGCGTTGTTTTCAACAAAAGACAAGTCAAAACCCAATGCTTTTAGTTTTGGGCTGTACTCTTCGAGGAAAGCATCCTGCAAACGCGGATCAGTCAACACGAAGCTATATGACAGGGTCTTATCGCCGACGGCAGACCAACTCATTGTGTGAATAAATTCGTCCGGTAAGGTTGCGTTGGGAACATAAGCGTTCGAAAACCAGTTTTGTTTAAAGTAGGATTGTTCAAACCCGGGATGTGAATAAATGCCCACGACCTCATAGCTGACCGTCTTGCTGGGATAATCGCGCCAGTGCCGGATATCTTCCTCACCACGAATATAACTGTGATAGGGGTCTTTTAATGCCCTCAGGGTAAAAGTGATTTGATTGCCTATGCCAATTTCTCTGGTTTCAGCCAGGTTCTTTGCAATAACGATCACCGGTTTGGCTTGCTCTTCATCTTCCCGGTTCAACCACCTGCCCTCCACCAGGAAAAAATATTTCGAATCCAGTTGCACTTCAGGCAAAGCACTCATATCGCTTGTGCCAATCAGTAAAATCGACCTGAGGTTTTCATTGAGCCGGTCAATTTCAAGCCGTATTCCTTCATACTTGGACAAGGAAAGGTCAATACTTTCATCTTTTTCGACTGGGATATACCATAAATCCTTGTCATCCAGTGCTTTCAGATTGAAAGCATCGTTCAAATTGACAGCGTTAACCCCAGTAACTGAAAATGGAAAAGTCGGATGAGACCATGCCCTCATCAAATAGCGTTGCCCCAGCCGCATTTCTTTCAGATGGACTTCTATTTTTTCAAACCCAATCGTGTAATTTACTGGAACCCAGACGACATATCTTTCACCTGGCTGGACACGCTCCGGATAACCTGCCAGGACTTCATCCACTTCAAAAACAAGCAAATAGCCACTGGTAAGAACAGGCTTCTTATTCGTTTTCAGAATCTGACTATCAACCAGAGTCCCGTAAAACCAGTAATCCAGATTATAAACGCCTTCGCCATACCACATACTGGCATCCGCATACAGGGTTTCACCCACGTCCATGGTACCGGTATCAAAATCTACGTTGTAGGTATCCTGCATAAAGCCCGCGGTTTGCCGTTTAAAATCACCAAACGCGAAAGCCGGGCTTTGCTCGATTATCGCCGCTCCCTCAGAAAATAAATGTTCTTC
>CAZTEP010000281.1:0-2371 GCA_964612325.1 uncultured Anaerolineaceae bacterium | reverse complement strand
GGAACGCACGCCCTTTTTTTTGGATTTGTCAGACTATAGAAAAGGAAGCTATTCAAAAAAAACCAGAAGGGATTAAAGGTTTATTTAATTGCCTCCTTAAAGATAAAGTGATATATCCTCCATATCCAGGCCTTTGTCAAGAGGATTAACGGATAAATGATGACTGACAATTTAACTGAAATCAGTCTGGAATATGCTGAGTTTGGAAAAATATTCAATTATCCTGGTCGAACAAGTGATTACAGAGTCTTGAATCGATCACATACGAGACTTGCAAATATCCTGATGGATAAATTGTACAATCCAAATATTGCAAATTATGCGGTAACAAGGGGATTGCCCTTTGCGTTAAAACCGCCAGGCTATGGCAATTTTACGGTTGTTTTACAGCCTTTACCTTCGGTGACCAATGACTTGTTGTTTATTCAATTACAACAGCGCACCGAATTAGATTATGTAATAAAGCAAGGTTTAGAGCTTCCAGGAAGGGGAATAGCAAATAGGGCGTATACCCAAGCTCATATTACCTTGCTTCCTCAACACATTATAGAAAAGTGTTTTAGGGATAATATTGCTATATATGAATCCCTTCTTTTTGGAAGGGAAGGACAATTTGCATTAGAAGATTATGGCATAACATCACCGCGTTCATCAGTTTATGAACCGCGGGAGATACCAAGATATGTACCATTAAAAAGAAGCTTCGTTAGTTTTCCTGACCCTGATTATGTGAGGGGAATCACAAACCTATTAATCAGACACTATCAAAGTGTAAGTGATCTTGAAATGTGGCAGCAAAGCAGGTTAAAAAAGACAGTTTTTGTTATTCCCGAGCTAGGGTTGAGTCAAAAACTTGCCATCATACAGGAAGTGCAAAAACGATTATATCCCCTACTGGGGATCATATCATTTGCGCTTGATTATGCAATTACACCAGAAAGTCAAGTGTATCTCTGTAATGACGAGCCTGCTTCGTTCTATCTCAATAGATCTGATATTTATAGTTCGAGGCAAATCAAAGCTGCTACGAATTTGGATCGTAAATATCGCGATGTTTATGAGATTTCAGGTTATGAGTATGTGTTGAAATCAGAAATACCCAAGTATTTCAGAAAAGGAAGCCCATTAGAAGAGGCAATAACGATAAATGAATTGATTAATGATCATGAGGCTCTTGATTGGAATGCAAAAATAAGCGAGTTTATAAAGTGTTTTTCAAGAATAGATGGGAATGATATATCAAAGATACTTGAGAACATTGCTATAAACTCAGACTTTAGATTTTTGTTAGATGAAATATTTAAGACCCAATTGCATGTGGAGCAACGAAAGTTTCTATATACTCAAGTATTAGCTCAATTAATACGAAAATTTCCTGTAACGATTTCAAAATTTATAGACGGTTACTTAGCAATTAAAGCAAATGAAGTCGAATCAAAATATTTGGAACGCTATTTACTTGACGCAATTAAGACTTACCCTGAGCTGGTCTTAGAAATGGCATTGACAAACTCGGATGGCGCATTGCTTTATGAACTACTTATTATTAACAAACATGAAAGGATTCTTATTGAAAATAATGAGCCATTAGAAAAAATCATGTTTGAGAAACCATCAAAGGCTCTTTATAATGCAATTACCCGACTCAATGCGAATAATAGTTGGACTGTTGATTATCAAGATGCTTTATATGAAGTTCTTTCTAATCCGAATTGCGCTTGGACCGATGACGAAATTGGCAAATTGATTGAGGCTTCTAAGATCACTCTTCCGAATTTAGGTTTACATCGATTGAAGGCGTTATTAGATTCAACTTTGCCAAATAATATCAAAGCTGAGCGATTACAGGCGGTGATAAAAGGAGTTGTTCAAGAAGGAATAAGTTTATTTAAAGCGTTAAATCAACAAAACTTGCAAACATTACGCGATTTGGCAATTACTGTTTGTAACAGCAACGATATAAAAAATGTCAGTTTTAGCAAATACTGGATTGAACAAATCACGGTATTAGAATCACCGGAATTTATAAATGATCTAAATGAAATAATTGAAAACTTTATAAAAAGTCAACCTCAATTTATTAAAAATCCAAACGAAAGAAACCTGTATGAGTTTCTATAGGAATAAATAACTCCTGCTAATATCTCAATATATAAACTATGCCAGGATCTTGTATTTGAAAAACATTATCATGCGGTATTAAGATTGATGCTTGTACGACAACAGGAAATCAATCTGGAAGATTTTCATCGCCTTATTGAGGAATTGCCTGTCACGAATAATTTGTTAGCAGAAATCATTAAGGACTACTCACAGTATCCCCAGGAGATCGGAAGAGCGTCGTGTAGGGAAAGAGTGTACGTCCTGGTGT
>CAZTEP010000280.1:0-2376 GCA_964612325.1 uncultured Anaerolineaceae bacterium | reverse complement strand
ATAAATGCTATGATGTAAAGTGAGGAGAAACTATGTCTAAAATACTTGTTACAAACATTTCAAAAAGTTTTGGCAAAACCCATGCTGTAAAGGATATTTCTTTTGACGTTCGTGCTGGAGAGATATTCGGGCTTTTGGGCCCCAATGGGTCAGGCAAAACAACCACTATCCGTGTTATTCTGGATATTTATCAACCGGACAGTGGCAAGGTGGACGTTTTAGGCGGTCAGATGACTGCTGATAAGAAAAACCGCATTGGTTATTTACCTGAAGAACGCGGCTTGTATCAGGATGTGGCGCTTGACCGAGTGTTAACTTATTTGGCGAGCTTAAAAGGAATGACAGATGCGGATATAAAAGCGAAATTACCTGCTTATTTGGAAAAATTCGATCTTGCAGTTCACGCCAAGAAAAAGTGCAAAGAGCTTAGCAAGGGTATGCAACAAAAAGGACAACTTATTGCGACCCTCATCCATGACCCGGAACTAATTATCATTGATGAGCCTTTTGCCGCTTTGGACCCCATCAATACGCAATTGGTGAAGGATGTGCTTAAAGAAGAGCGCGACAAAGGCAAAGCAATTGTTATGTGTACGCATCAAATGAATCAGGTTGAGTCTTTGTGTGACCGTCTCGTTTTGGTTGATCAGGGCAGGGTCTTGCTCACGGGCAGTCTGGAAGAAATTGGCGAGCGTTACAAAACGAACGAAGTTTTGATTAAGCCTCTTAGTGCCTTACCTGTGAGTTTGCCAGGTGTGCGTGAAGTTAGCCAGGTTAATGGTAGCTATAAACTTAGTCCTGAAGCAGGTGTGACCCCCAGCCAACTATTGCAAACGCTGGTGAGCCATGGCGTGGCAATGGAAAGCTACAAAGTTTTAATCCCATCCCTGGATGAAATATTTATTCATGTGGTGGCTGAAGGAAAGAAGCAAGATGAATAAGCTTTTCAAAGTTGCTAAATACGAGTACACACGCAATGTGCTTACCAAACGTTTTTGGGTGGCTTTATTTGCTGTACCGTTGTCGTTTATCGTGTTTAGCTTGATTTCAACTGTTATTACGCTTAAGTCGGTTGATATGCGTCCAGTTGGACTGATTGACAGGTCCGGGATTATCACATTGGCTCAAGAACTAAAGGAAAAACCTGGTTTTTTTGATTTGCAAATTGAGTTTGTTCCTTTTACAGATGAAGATTTAGCTAAAAAAGCCTGTCTGGATGGGAGACATCAGGGATTCATAATCATTCCGGAAGATTACACAATGAATTACCAAATTATCTGGAAGGGAAACAAGACAATTCCAGAGGAAGTATTAGATATCTTCAGGCAATATCTCAGCGATAATTTGGTTGCCAATGAAAATATTCCACATCTCGCTCGTATTGAAGGAGGTATGAATCTTAGGCTTGAAAGTCTGGATGGTTCGATAAAATCAGATGGTGCTTCGTGGCAACGTATCATCCCACCACTCTTTATTGGCCTTTTGTATTTCATCCTCGTGATGAGCAGTGGTACCTATCTTTTGCAATCTCTGGTGGAAGAAAAGGAAAATCGCACGATTGAGATTATGCTTACTACCGTTTCACACAACCAGTTGATGGGCGGAAAGATTATTGGCAATATTGGGGTAGGTATCACGCAATTGCTCACGTGGGCAGTGATCGTCGCGGTGGCACTTTTTATTTTCCGCGCGCGCGTTCCATTCTTGAGTGAACTGATACTCGATCCAGCTTTGATGACCATAAGTCTCGTCTTTTTGTTAGTCTCGTTTGTGTTTACCGCGTCGGTTTTGGCTATATTTGGCGCGACGGTAACGGAATCGCAAGAAGGTCAACAAATGATTGGAATCATTGTGGTTCCGACTCTGTTGCCGCTTTATTTTATTAGCGTCTTTATGAATTCCCCTAATGGCGTTTTGGCAAAAATTTTGAGCTTTTTCCCCTTTAGCTCGCCGATAGCCATGGGACTGCGGATGGCGTTTACACATGTACCTACACTTGAAATAGTGCTTGTTTTGATTGTTCAGATATTGTTTGCCGGAGGCGCGATATGGTTGGCAGGGCGCGCGTTCAAATTAGGCATGCTCCAGTTTAACAAAAAAATATCCCTGTTCCAATTATTCAAAAAGGAGGCTGGCGATGCGTAATAAAATAGGGCGTGTTTTTAAATACGAATTTTTGAGCCTGGTTAGCCGTCGTTCGTTTATCCTGAGTTTGATATTGGTGCCGCTTATTCCGAGTCTCATCATTGGATTGGTAGGTTTATTAAAACCCAAAGATACACCAAGTTTGACAGAAACAGTTGTTAAAGAAATTATCAATCAAACGCCATATGGGGTTGTTGACCAAAGTGGTTTGATTAATTACTATCCTGATTA
>CAZTEP010000279.1:0-2379 GCA_964612325.1 uncultured Anaerolineaceae bacterium | reverse complement strand
GAAAAATGGAAAAATCCACAAATAACCCTGAAATCAAGCGATCCAAGGTCCCATATTGGCTTCAATTAGCCTTGATCTTCTTCCTTGGTTGGGTATTCATGTACGCGACGCGGAATATTTTAAGCGCGTCGATGGTCGAAATTGGCGAAGAATTCAAATTGACCGGTGTTCAGCTGGGTCTTTTAAACACCTTATTTTATCTGGCATACACTTTGTCGCAAATTCCCTCTGGTATCATTGCTGACAAAATTGGCCTGAAAATCGTTTTAGTCTTTGGATTCGTCTTTTATGCTGTTTTCACTGGCCTAACTGGCATCGCTGCCTCATTTACGATCCTCCTGATTATGCGAATCTTGGTTGGAATCGGTCAGGGAACGTATTACGGACCACAATATGCGCTTTCGTCATTGAATATACCCAAGAAAAACCGCGGTGTTGGGAATGCGATTATCAATAGCGGTATGGCGTTTGGTACTTCTCTGGGTTTGATTGGTGGTGGTTTTATTACCAGCAAATTGGGCTGGCGCTATAACTTCTACATCTTTGCTATCCCGGTTATTTTGATTGCCCTCCTCTTCCAATTCGTGATTAGAAAAAACAAAGCCAGCGAGCAAGAACGACCCGCCGACCACTTCGAAAATGTAGAAGAAAAGCATGCTGAACATAAAGGCGATCGACGCAATATTATTGCGATTTTCATCATCGTCTTTTGTTCCTTCTTTGGCTTTTTCTTTATCCAAAGCTGGCTGCCTTACTATCTTCAAGTTGAACGTCATATCCCACCAGAAAATACTGGCTTCGTCAGTTCTTTGGTTGCGTGGTCATCCATTCCTGGCGCTTTGCTATGGGCACATCTTTCAGATCGCTTGAAAACCCGCAAGCCTTTTATGATTGGTTTGCTCTTTTTTGCTGTGATATCTACCTTAGGCGCGGTTCTCTTGAAAAACTTTCCCTTGTTGATTGTGTCGTTGATCCTTTACGGTCTAACGGGTAAATTAGGGCTTGAGCCAATTCTCGTTTCCGCTATTGCCGATAACGCGCCGTCAACGAACCCAGGCACATTGTTTAGCACCTTTAATTCTATTGGTGTGAGTGCCTCAATTCTTGCGCCTATCATTGGCGGTTTTCTACAGGATAAGACGGATTCACTCAGTTACACATTTTACCTGGCCGCAGGCCTCGCGTTGATTGGCTTGCTTGTCGCCCTCTTCATCTATCGTGAAAAGAAAACCGATGCTCAAGTTAGCGTCGCATAAAGTCTAACAGCACCTTAATAAACTGTTCTACTATGCACTTTGCTTTCCTTTTTCTCTAAGTGCTCAAGAGAACAAAATCTTAATTCGAAACCAAATTTCCGGGGGCCTCCCCACTCCCGGAAGTGGCTAAATTTGAACGTCCATATAGTTTCAAAGTCGAAAATGAGGTAAAAATCTTGCTTCTTTTTCGCAAACAACAAATAACAACAGAAAGGAACCGAAAATGGAAAAACAAAAACCTAAGTTCAAATTCAAATTCAACTTTACGGCACAGATGCTCCTTGCCACAGTCCTTGGCATTATAGCTGGGCTCATTTTCAAAGAAAAAGTAGCCTCCGTAAAATTTATTGGTGACCTTTTCTTGCGATTGGTCTCAATGTGTATCGTGCCTCTTATTATGGGGCAAATTATCGAAGCCGTTGGCACACCTGATCCCAAAGATCTTGGCCGTGTTGGCGGTAAAGCTATCGCTGTTTTTGCTGTGTCGTCACTGTTGGCTGCTTTGTTTGGCGTTTTCATGGCCGTTGTCTTCAAGCCAGGTGCTGGAATAGAGGTCCCTGCATCTGCAAAACTGTCAGTTGAAGTGCCTGATACCGACATCGTTCAAACACTGATCGGATTTATACCCTCGAACGTCGTTGACGCAATGGCAAAAGGAACGATTATCCAAATCATTGCCTTCTCATTGTTCTTTGGTGTTGCTCTGGCAGCGTATCCCAAAAAAGAGAAAAAACAAGTGTTCCTTGATTCTCTTGGAACCTTCAACGATATCATCATGAAAATCATCAACTACGTGATGGCGGTTGCCCCCATCGGTATTGGTGTCCTGTTGGCAGCAACAATTGGTCAGATGGGCGCGCAGGTTATCTTGCCATTGATTAAATACATCGGTGTGCTTGCCTTAGGCGTTTTGATTTTTATGATTATCTGGCTCATCGTTGTAACCGTCAAGACGAAATTAAACGTGTTCCAGCTGATTAAGAAATTAACCCCAGTGTCTATTCTTGCTATCGTTACCACAAGCTCTGCAGTTTGTCTGCCTGTCGCAATGAAAGACACGCGCGAAAAGGTTGGTGTGAGTGATTATGTAACCAACCTGGTTCTGCCAATGGGTATGCCACTG
>CAZTEP010000278.1:0-2380 GCA_964612325.1 uncultured Anaerolineaceae bacterium | reverse complement strand
CTTTTCCAAAGCCACCATCTGTGCCGGACTTGGCTCGTAGCTGTGTGGGTCATCACCACTTCCCACCATCACCATACTGTCAACCCATTCTCCGGCAATGCGATCAACAAACCATTTTTGAGGCAAAATGCTCACACTCACCTGCAACTTCTCTTCATCATGATCAGTCACCCCTCGCCTATTTTCATTGTTCGTTTGAGGACTACAAGCAGAAATGAGAAAAATCAACACAAATACAAGCCAAAATATACGCTTAAACATATTCACCAGCCTCCTGACAGGTTTTACAAAGACCATAAAACTGCAAAAAATGATCGCGCACGGAAAATTGAGTCTGATCTTCAATCTTGCTTATCAGCCCACTAAAATCCTCACAACCCTCAAAAGCGACTGAACTTTGGCAGACCTGGCACACAATATGGTGGTGATGTCCGCTGTTACCGGCCACATAACCCACATTGCCTTCTGACGAAAAAACAACACATACCAAATCATAAGCCATCAACAATTCCAAATTACGGTACACGCTCACCAACCCCATTTTGCTGCCTTCTTTGCTCAAAGCTTTGTGAATTTGCATCGGACTAAGCGCGACCGGTGTATTGCTCAACAAAGCCATTATTTGCTCACGCGCTCGTGTTATGCGATGACCGTGCGCGGAAAGTTTATTTTTCCAGTTCATAAGAATCCTTATTGTTAGTATTTTTCAATAAGAGTATACCCCCGACAATAAGCCGCTGTCAATCACGCGGCTTATATTTCTTTACTACAATTAAACAATCCTTTCGGTGAGGTTATTACAGGATTAATGTCCGCCTAAATCCTGCGCGAGACTCATCAAGGCCTCAATCACCCTCTCAGAACCACCAGCAGCCTGCAAACGTTGTGCCTGCGCGATTAAAGTGGATTCAACCTGTGGGTCTTCCAATCGCAATAACCGGTCAACCGCGCGGTTCAACGCGCCATTCGCGCTATAAGCCAATGCGATTTCCTCACGATAAATATCTTTCCCCACCGCGTCTAATTCAGCCGGTGAGGCATAGCGACTGGTCGCCGGCGCGATTAGAGTAGCAATAACCAACCCAATCACCAGCCCAAAAACAAGACCTGTGATGAGATATAAACCGCTTTTCTTTTCTGTTTCAGCCATCCCAACCCCGCAATATTTTCCAGTTATCATAAACAACGAGATTCATCTCTTCCAGCAACACCCGCAAAAGAGCCTGATCCTCAGCGTTGAAATTCATCTCAGCCGCGTGTTGCATCGCCCGGCCAAGCAAAGTTAACAAATCGCCATGGTTAATACGCGCCAATTGATCCAAGGCAAAAATCAAATCATTGTCTTTGGCATACACTTCAGCCACCATCAAAACCGCGTCGGTTTGATAATCTGGCCTAAGGCGCGTAATCGCCGCGTTCTCTGCCGCTTTGGGTTTGATAAAAACCCAACCAATGGTCAATCCAATGCCTACCCCCAAGAGAATTGCCAACAAAAATTTTATTAATCGCTTTTTTTCCATAGTGATTTAAAGGATAGCAACTTTAGTGCCAATCCCCCAATTAAAACCTTTTTTTGTAAAAAACTACTGTTTCAGACCTACATATTTGACTAAAGGTTCAATGTAAACCCGATTACATAAGTCAACCGACCGAAACTTACTTGGCGGAGTAGGAACGCTCCCGTCTTGTTTTTTGAGCTTTTTCTGGCTAAGACGGCCAAAAAGCTTAACCAAAGCGCGATTAAAGCAAGTCATTTTTTCAAAATTAATACCGCTTAAAAAGTAATAGAATCGCGCTGGTTTGGCTAAACCATCCTGGAAGTTGATTTTTTCAATGGTGCTAACGAAGCTTTTTTCACTCGGTGTCGCGCCTGTCGCAAAAACCACCCAGGTCTTTTGGGGCAACTTTTCCATCCACATTTGCACCTTTGTTAAGCCAGAAATACGACTTGCGAAAAGAGGCCCACCAAACACCAAAACTTTGTATGCTTCAAGTTTTTCCAGGCTTACTTCATTCAGCGGCAAAACATCCGCGTTGAGCTCTTCAGCAATCCACCGCGCGTAGCGTTCCGTAAACCCCGTTTTGCTCTTATAAAACACCAGTGTTTTCGTCATCTCAGCCTCCGTTCCTGTTATAACTAATTCTATCGCATTCAAGCCTCCCCAAGACAAAAACTGATAGAAAACCGTTCCCTTTTACTCAATCTTCTTTTTTATTTTACAGCTACGCATAGCAAAATTCGATAAAAAACAAAAAACGGCAAAAACTGTTAGAAAAAAGGCAAAAACTTGACTTTTAACCATCAATGCCCTATACTAACAGTTCACTGCGGGGTAGAGCAGAGGTAGCTCGTCGGGCTCATAACCCGGAGGTCAGTGGT
>CAZTEP010000277.1:0-2381 GCA_964612325.1 uncultured Anaerolineaceae bacterium | reverse complement strand
TACGAGGCATTTCGGGCTCTCACCCTACGGGACGGATTTTGAGGACAGTTTCGTAACAAGCTACAGGGAAATGCCTTCATAAGTATTATATTTACATCGTACAGATTACAGCGAGAAAATGAGTTATTTCGCCAGGGTTAGACCGTCCAGATCGCTGTCAGTGTTGATCCTGTCAATAGAAACCAGTTCGCCAGTGATCAGCAAACGGTTTTCAAAGGTGGGAATAGGATCGCAGGTGAAGAGCGTCAGCAGACTTTTCTTAGGGTCATTGGTAAAAGGATCAAACTCCCAGGGTTGAATGATTTTTATTTCGTTTACTTCATAAACAAAGAGAATGTTCCCCAAAAGAAGCGAAAATCGATCTTTTAGTGCCAGTTCCCCCACATCCACGAAGGTTTTGACATAATAAGTCCCGCGGTGACCAGCGATAAAGGCATGTTCGCCTTTTTTGCCAAAGGGAAGCGCCGTGCCCTCAATAAAACCCGTCCCAATCGAGAGCACATCATGGCTGGAGCCATAATACACAGGCGCCTTGACATCAATTTTCGGGATAATAATGGCCGCGTTGACATGGTCGAGATCGCGTAAGACTTCGACCAACTTAAGAACACTTTTGTCTGTTACCGGTGTTTTCTTTGAAGAACCTGATCCTGTCTGAGTTCTTTGCCTGGCTTTTCCACGCTCATCAAAAGGGTCTTCAGCCTGATGATGGCTTTCTTCAATCGCCAGATTTGCAGCCTGTAATTCGTCAATTTCAACAGGAACCGGGTTTTGAACTAGATTTAAGATCTTCTTCTCGTCGCGGATTTGATTGATGCTTTTTAGTACTGTCGGACCAAGCAAGAGCAAAACAGCGACTGCCAGAATCACCCATTTAAAAGTAGATAAAAACTTACGCATTGAACTGGATTCCAATCAAAAGAGGAGGATCAGTGTATCGATCCTCCTCTTTCTTACACTATTTAGAGTTCCTTCTTTGCCCAACGCTTGCTGAACCAATAGCCAGCTGCCAACAGCGCCGTGCCTGCCAATAAGTAGCCCAAAGAGCCAAAGGTACCAGTATCTGGCAGGTTTTCACCGATGGGGGAATCCTCAACCGTAAAGCTGATCAGTGGCAGCGAATTTTCATCAATAACAACATGCTGCCATGTCTCATTCATGCGGTATCCAGGAGGAGCCTTGATTTCTTTCAGCCAGTATTCTCCATATACGACATCATTGAACATTTCGTAGCCAGTGACAGGGTCTGTTACGGATTCCATTACAAAGCTTCCCAGATCGTTTTTGATGGTATATAAAGCGAATTTGGCTCCTGGTAAGAATTCCGGAGGATTTGAACCGTATACAACTTTAATAACCTGGATAGGGCATCTGATCTGGTCGTTATAAGCCACAATATACTTATGTGGTGTGTCAGCATTGATCACAACGGTATGGACAGTGGGGTCAAGTATGTAACCAGGGATCGTGGCAGTTTCCTGTACAGTATAGGTGCCAAACGGTAGCAGATTGGGCCAGACAATATAACCATTGCTATCAGTATACTTCACCGAAGTCGTAACCCCATCGGGGTAAGTCAGCGTGAATTCTATACCCGCCAAACCTTCATTAGCAGGTCGGTTGTATTTCGACAAGGATATCTGCCCAAGCTGTAGTTTGTTCTCAATGGGTATTCGTATCCTGCCATAAAAATTAGGATCGCGTATATAGTCGCCAATCCGAACCGGGATATCATTAAGGATGGGTCGGTAGCCAGTTGGTGTTGACATTTCCCGCAAATAATAGGTCTTGGTATCATCGATCTGGTCATAGTTAAATCTTAACCAACCATCATCACCAGTCACATCTGTTTCCAGTGGATTCTTATTTTCATCTAAAAGGGCAAAATTGACCATATTCAAAGGTTTGATAATATGCACGATACCAGAATAACCGGGATATGGATAATAAAAGTCTGTGGACACGATCTCGCAACTCGGGCAAGAATCTGCCATTGCAGCCAGCAGATCCACCGCCTCAGCATATGTAATATTGCGATAAATCATTTCATATTTTTTCAAATCTATGCCAATTTTCCAGTTTCCAAAAAAATAATGGAATTCTAAGAGCAATGGCTCTCCAGGCAAGGGGTATGGGTTAATGACAAAGGTCTCTTCCAGCGGTGATCGGGCATAACCTGTAGGCGCCTTGGTTTCTTTGATCTTATAAACTCCGGAGGGTAATTCACTGGAAACAGCAATACCATCAGGACCAGAAGTAATGATCTCAACAACCTCCCATTCATTTGAAGCCGTTTGTCTGTAGATCGTAAATTCTGCTCCTTTCAGGACGTACTGAATTGCATTATCCTGTGGTATTGCATTTCCTTTTGGCACAACAAG
>CAZTEP010000276.1:0-2381 GCA_964612325.1 uncultured Anaerolineaceae bacterium | reverse complement strand
CCTGTTTTTGGTCTGGGCTTACCAGTAATCAATAAACCGTAAGCGGGAACAGTGATTTATAAAAGAGTGGCTGTTTACAGCCACTCTTTTTTGATATAATAGCGGTAGTTACTACATTTTTTACAGCTTCGCTCATGATGCAGGTAAAGCCAGATGGTTGATTTATTGAGAAACAGGTTCTTATCTATTGCCTTTACCCAAGCAAGATTTTCTAAAATCCATATAAAGTTATTTATCCAGCTAAATGGTGGGGTGGAGAATGACACAAAACAGTATAAAAACCTATAGTAACAATCCTGTCGATGTGACAATATTTTCCTCTGATTTTTTTCGTTGCATCGCCGATCAACTTCCTTGTTATATTTGTGTCTTTGACCGCAACGGTTTTTTGCGTTACATCAATCCAGCGATGGCCAAAGGCATTGGCGCGCCAGACGCGACATTATTAATTGGGAAATTTAATGTCCATGATTGGCATGGTGAAGACCTTGCTGTTTATAAACTGCCTCAGAAGTTGAAAGAAGTCCTAAACGGTGAAGTTATTTTCGCGCCAAATGTCCCAGCACCTGTTTACGCCGACAATTACAGACATCAGGCCATAGTGGCACGTCAGTTTGCCAGTGTTTGTGCTTTTCCAATAAAAACTGAAGATGGCAGCATAGAAAGAGTGGGTTTCCTTTTCTTTCCTCACACAGTTGAGCGTTCTGATCCACGTGTGATGCGTTGTTGCGTTTGGATTGACCGGAATTGGATGATACCCTTTGATAGTGATAAGCTGGTTGAAGAATGTTCGGTCAGCAAGAGCCACTTGACGAAACTTTTTAAGCAGGAATTTGGTATCAGTCCTTTTCAGTATTACCGGCGGGTGCGCATGGAACATGTCAGAAGCAGACTATGTGATACAAACCTTTCTGTTTACCAGGCTTTTGAAGTTTGTGGCATGAAATATAATGGTTCAATGGCAAGTGAGTTCAAAAAAATGTTTGGGATGAGTCCAAAGGCATATCGCAAGTATCTAAAGGAAACCTCGTCTTCTCAGCATCTTGTCGAATGAAATGCCTGTTGCCTGTCGGATAAAGGCAATAAAAAACGCCTCTCAAGAGGCGTTATTTTTTGAAGGAATTTAGTTAAATGCCACGTTCACCGCGTGAGTAGGGAACCCCCAAAGCTGCCGGCGCGCCAATGCGTTTTCGTCTCGCGGCTGAAGAACCCCATAGCAACGCGACAATTGTCAGCGCGTAAGGCACCATCTGCAGGAAGAACACCAGATTGTGGTTATAAAAGAAGGGGTTCCGCATGCCCAGAATTGTGGTGGGACCTTGCAAATCCAATGTAAAACGACGCAATGTGCCAAACAAATAAGCACCAACAGCGGCGCGGGTCGGGTTCCAATGAGAGAATATGACCAAAGCTACCGCGATCCAACCCTGGCCGGAAGTGGTCAAGTGGCTATACCAACCCGGCGAGACGGCAACGCTAATCGTCGCGCCAGCCAAGCCCACCAGGCATCCTCCCACAAAAGTATATAAATAACGGGTACCATAAACGTTGACCCCCAAAGTATCAGCCGCGGCGGGATTTTCGCCTACCGCGCGCATGTCTAAACCGGGTTTGGTCTTATTAATGAAATACCACGAAATTGGAATAAGCAAATAACCCACATAGACCAGCAAGTTGAGGTTTGTGAAGAAAATGGGACCGATGTAAGGGATTTTTGACAGCAAGGGAATGGTTACGTTAGGCACGGTGGCTGTGGTGAGACCGGTGAGGCCTTCGCCGACAACCAATGCCAGGCCAGTTCCCAAAAAAGTAAGCGAAAGACCACTAACGGTTTGGTCGGCTTGAAAATGAATGGTTACCAGGGCGTGTGCCATGCTCAGGATACCACCCGCTACAATGGCTACCAAGAGGCCAATCCAAACATTGCCGGTCATTGATGTAGCCTTAAAGGCTGCCATCGCGCCAAAAAGCATCATACCTTCAACACCCAGGTTTTGAATGCCACTGCGTTCGGTGAGAATTTCGCCGATTGCCGCAAAAAGCAAGATGGTGCCGGTTGAAAGACCAGACCGCAGAATTTCAGTAAAATTCATCATGCGCTCACCTCTTCTTTTACTTTCTCAGGACGGCTAATTTGAAATTTGTACTTGAGCAAAACATCGCTGCTGATGACCAAAAACAGGATAATGCCTTGCAGGAGAAATGAGATGCCTGAAGGTTGGATTTCGCGGCTGGCAACAATCAGCGCGCCAAATAAAATGGAGACCACAATTACCGCCCAGGGGTTGAGCTTGGCCAGCCAGGCTACAATCACCCCAGAGAAACCATAAGATGTTGAAATTCGTTCTTGCAGGCGATGCACCACGCCACTTATTTCAACC
>CAZTEP010000275.1:0-2398 GCA_964612325.1 uncultured Anaerolineaceae bacterium | reverse complement strand
CCCTTTGCGAAAAAAAGCTGGGATTTCGTTACGTCAAGGTATTTTTCTAAATAGTCCTGGTCATTTTCGTCAAGATTACTATTTACCAAGGGAAAGTTCCTGATAGAGTGGGATTCTTCATACAAGAGATTAATAGCTTTTATTCCTACCTTAGATACAAGCGTTGGGGAATGTGATGTATATATAATTTGTACATTGTCAGAACCCCTATGTTGTTCTTCTAAAAAGTTATGGATGAGTTTTTGTAATTGGGGATGTAAGTGGGCTTCAGGTTCTTCTATCAAGAGCAAACTTAATAATGTGTCAGAAGCTACTTGCGATAGATCACCTAGTACAGTTGCCATAAAAAGGAGGTTATTGTAACCCAAACCGTTCTGCCCGAGTTCATAACTTGGTGGCGTTGATTCACTTACAAAGTCTTGCACAACTTGTGGAGCAGTTGAGACATAACCTCTTATTTCATGTAAGTCTAAAAAGAAGCCTTCCGTATTCTCTTGAACCGGTTTGAGAGAAACTATTGAATTACAAAATTTGTACATTTCATTGTAGACTGGATCGGTGTTGTAAACAAACAACCACCTCGGCAGTACCCAGGATCGCAATGATGAAGCAAAAGAATCAAATCTTGGTTCAACAAGACCGATTTGGACTCGTTGTCGCAAGATATCGCGTTCAATGCTTTCTAAGTTTTCATTAATTATCTTTTCGATATTTTGGATGGGGTCTAAACTCAATATATCCTGGTTTGTCTGGTCAAGCTTATCAAGAATTTTTTTCCGATCAGCTTCATCAGGAAGAATGGATTTTAATAAGCTGGCTATCCTACTGGTTCGTGATGGACGCATCGCTTTTTCCGCATCCCTCAACGCTTCCAAAGCCACGACATTCATAGAATCAAAGCTGGTGGACGTTAGCGTGTTTCCCTCACTTCTTCCACCCCATATCTTAGATCGAACCCGTTCTGTTCCTCCTAAAAGTTTGTCTACCCAAAAAAAGATATGGAATTCTCCTGTATCCGGATCTTCAGGATTCCATAAATCAATTTGGTGAAGGGGAACTTCCTTCAAATATACATCAATTTGAGCATTTGATGCCCGTTCTCCTCGTATGTCGATATGGAAGTCATTTAATGAGAAGTAAACTTCACGGTTGTAATTTAGGATCGTAAACGCTATCTTTAATGCGTCAACCAAAGCGGACTTGCCAGTATTGTTCTCACCTATGATAGCATTAACGCCTTTGTTGAACAGAAATGTTACACCCTTATCGTCAAAGCAACGAAAATTTTTTATTTCAACTCTTTCTATGTACATACTCTCTCTAATCTGTGAATAATCCAATTATATTTTTCAAAACCAACGTATTCATGTGTATCCTGAAGAATTGCCTTAGAATATCAAAGAACATTTTTATTGTCCTTCCGACTTTGCCTTTTCGATATATTCAATTTCAGCTTCAGTAAAATCGAATAAACGATAAACCAGCTCGTCTATTTCATTTTCGAGTCTGGAAAGTTCTGAATGGTCTCCCTTTTGATTTTGCTTATTTTTTGGTTTGCAAAGGGTCAAGATTTCATCAACACGTTTTATAAAAGGCTCTTGCTCTTCCAGTGAAATTTTAGGGATTGGCACTTGGGAAAGCGGAGTTGCAATTAGTTCAAGTTTTTCACCTTTTCGTTTTCCACGGTGATAAAGCCAAAGGAAGTATGGTCTGGAATTTAATAGGGACAGAACATATTTCAGGTGGATACTTTTGTCCTTTTCAGTAATAAAGAAAACATCAGAAGCTGCGAACCATGGTATTTCATTGTAGCCAAAGGTGTTTGTTTTGCTGCGTTGTGGTGCAACGATTTTCTTGCCAGTGAAAATATTTGATGATCGTGGCCACTGTAGCTGCCACCACTGAATAACACCATTTTTAACTTCACGGCGATCCTCGAGGACTTTCTTATAAGGGAATAAATAATTCAAGATGTTTGGGAATGCTTTAGCTTGCCGATCAAGGTAAAAAACTTCTTCCTGGGTTGAATCTGATGTACACCATCTATCTATATCAGAATTCTTAAACCATGGGCGAAGTGTTTCCCTCTCACTTTTAGATAGCCTTAGCCTATCTACTTCATTGTTTGAGATTACAAAAATGCTGTCTCCCACCTTGGCATTGACATGATACTTAGTGATATGTCTTTGGCTTACTTTGTCGGCACCCGTGATGATCCCTTGGTTGATATTACAGATTGAGTTGAGAGTTGATCCAGAATTTTGTATTTTCTCTAATATCTTGCCCAACCCATCAGGATTCTCAGTGTTCACTCCTTGAAGGCGAATTTGGAAGTCTTCGCCATCGTACAGGAAATCCTGACGCACATCAGAATATTTAGTGTGGGCTTCTTTTCCAC
>CAZTEP010000274.1:0-2398 GCA_964612325.1 uncultured Anaerolineaceae bacterium | reverse complement strand
AAATAGATATATTTTACTGGGTATCAAAGTGATGCGACTTATTCAGCAGACCCTATGATAGAAGCCTAAGTGCCAGCAGAAACGACCGTTTACACCCCTCGCTTCACGAACTTAACGCGGCATTAAATGAGACTATAAGCAATGGAGGTTCATCAAACGCGGAGGGACTTCAATCTTGCATTGGCAGGGTAAATTACTCAGCATATGATAAATATTTACTTGAGGTCAATTTCAGGTATGATGGCTCATCGAAGTACCTTTCCGGGTATCAGTTCGGATTTTTCCCGTCCGGTGCTATTGGCTGGAGGTTTTCTGAAGAAAAATTCCTTGAAACAGTTGTAGATCAATTAAAGGTATCTAACGGGAAACTGCGCTTCTCATACGGCACCTTAGGGAATAATAGTGGAGTTGGCCGTTATGAACAACAAGAGACCCTGGCTACTAGCAATTACTTTATCAATGGCAAAATTGTAAAAGGATTTGTGAATCAAAAAATGGTTAATAGGGATTTAACTTGGGAGGAGTCAAGGGTTACCAATATAGGTATAGACATGGGGTTTTTCAGGAATAAACTCTCTTTCGAAATTGATTATTATGATCGGCTTACTTCGGGAATGATCCGTCCTTCAGACCTCTCCAATCTGCTCACAGGCGCTTACACGGCTCCTCGAAGAAATATTGGTGACCTCAGAAATAGAGGCATTGAAGGTAATTTCACTTGGCGCGATCGGAAAGCCGATTTCTTTTACACGATCAATTTTAATGCTTCATACAATCAAAATGTGCTGGAAGAATGGAATGAACGGCTTAACCGAGGGTGGGTATTTTTGAATATGCCTTATCAATTCCTCTATACCTACGAAGATATCGGTATTGCCCAAACCTGGGATGATATTTACAATGCAACCCCTCAAGGAGCATCCCCGGGAGATATTTTACGGAAAGATTTGAACGGGGATGGAAGGATTGATGGAAATGATCAGAAAGCCTATCCCAATATACAACGCAATCGGCCTACTACAAACTTTGCCATGAATGCAACGATGGCGTGGAGAGGATTCGATGTAGCCCTATTATTGCAAGGTGCCGCGGGTAGAAAAGATTATTGGATTAACAACTATAACAATATTAACTTCGCGGATACACACTATGCATCAACATGGGACCATTGGAATAACCCATGGACGGTAGAAAACAGGAGCGGAGCATGGCCCCGACTTGGTGGGAGTGGCAACCGTGTGCAAAGCACATTTTGGTTGGATAACTTGGCCTGCTTGCGTTTGAAAAACCTGCAAATTGGTTATTCAATACCTAACAAATTTTTAAACGCAGTAGGTATTAGCAGGGTTCGAATCTATGTAACATCCGAGAATTTAATGACTTTCACCAAGTATCGAGGATTGGATCCGGAAAAACGGACTTACGATAATGAGGTTTATCCATTGAATAGAGCTTATACTGTGGGTATTAATTTTGAAATTTAACGATCATGAAAAGAATATTATCTAAAATAGCAGTTATTATATTAGTGGGGGCATTGTTTATAAACGTTTCGTGTGTAAAAGATCTTCTTGATCAGCAACCAACGACGGAACTAGGTGCTTCTGCTTTCTGGAAAACAGAAGATGACGCCACCTACGCTTTAATGGGTGCCTATTCAAGCATACGTCCAATTTTCGATAGAGACTACCATTATGATGGATTCGGAGAATTTATCAGAATGTATAATACCGGCGCCGCACCCATCAGTTTTACAACCAATAACCCAAGTAATTACGGGGGAAATCTTGATGTAGTATGGACGGCGTTGTACGGTGGAGTTAACAGGACCAATTATGTAATTGATAATGTTGGGAGAATGCTTCCAAATGCAAAAACAGAAGAATCACTCAAAAAATTGGAAGCGATCGTAGGAGAGGCCAGGTTATTACGCGGTATGTGTTATTTCAGATTGATTTCCATGTATGGCGACGTTCCTTATTTTGGGAAAATCATTTATGATAACTCGGAAGTGGAAGCATTATCAAGAACCCCTTTGGCTCAAGTTAAAGACTCCATCTTAGCCGATTTCACTTACGCTATTGAAAAACTTCCTGACAAGGCCGGAGAAGTAGGCAGAGCCGGGAAACCTGCAGCATTGGCATTCCGCGGCAAACTGAACCTCTATTGGGCATGCTGGAATAATTTTGGCTGGCCTGAGTTAGAAACATTCACCCCTAGTCCATCGGAGGCGATTTCAGCGTATACTGCTGCCGCGGCTGATTTTAAAAGAGTAATTAATGATTTCGGACTTAAACTGTTCCGAAATGGGGAACCAGGAGAATGGGGTACCATGGGTAACGCGGAAATATTACCCAATTACTACTACATGTTCATACCCTCAACGGGGAATCCTAAC
>CAZTEP010000273.1:0-2408 GCA_964612325.1 uncultured Anaerolineaceae bacterium | reverse complement strand
ATAGATGTCTTCGAGTTCAACGGGTTCAGCACCGGTTGAGCGGACTTCGTCGAGATCTCTGCGACGGTTGTAGCAGATAACTTTCATGCCAAGGGCCTGGGCGTATTTGGACAAACGACGTCCAATGTTGCCGTAGCCAATGATGCCAAGTGTTTTGCCCATGAGTTCGGAACCCATCAGTTCTTTCTTAAGCCATTTTTCGTTTTTCATACCTGCATCAGCGTAAGGAATGCGACGAATCATAGCGAGCATCAATCCGAAGGCTAACTCGGCTACAGCCACGGTGGTGGCAACAGGGCAGTTGACGACGGTAACGCCGTGTTCTTTGGCGGCTTCGAGGTCGATGTTGTCAACACCAACACCGGCGCGGCCAACAACTTTGAGATTCTTTGCAGCTTCGAAAACCTGGCGTGTGACCTTGGTGCGACCGCGAACAATCATGCCGTGGTATTCGTGGACTTCAGCGAGCAGTTGATCAGCTTCGATGCCTTTTTTGTCAATTGCTTCGCCTGCTTGGTTGATGATGTCCTTGCCTATTTGTTCAAGGCCATCGGTAATCAAAACTTTGTATGTCATAGGTTCTCCTTATGTTTTTAATTGCTATCTCTATTGTACTATCCTTAGGGTTCTTATGTCACCTTTTCGGATGGTAAAACCCAAACTATCCATATATTCAAGGATCGCTTGAGCGTATTTACGGCTGTTTTGGAAATAATCGCGAAATTCTGCCATGGTTAAACTGCCATTTGCTTTGATTGTAGCAGAAACCCAGTCCTGCATTTCTTTCAAGGTGTCTGGTGTGAGCAGGATGTTTTCTGATACTGCCACCAGGCGGCCACTGCCAATGAGACCATCCAGAAGGTTTTCGTCAATTTGACTTAAGACTTCGGCGCGGTCTGGTGGGGTGTATGGCTGGCTTTTAAATTTTGTCATGAGGGGCGCGATTTGCTTTTCTTGTTGTTCAGTAAAAACAACAGCATGACTGGGATGTTTTATGAGATGTCCGGTGACAATGATATCGTTGTGTCGGCTAAGTTGATCGATGATGAGTTCAAAATTGTCCTGGCTGAGCTTTAGCCTGGCGCGCAAATTCTCGCGGGTAATACCTGCTTTAAGGGGGTTTTGTTGGTGAAAGTCAGTAATGAATTCCATAGCTTTGTACTGCAAGTCCTGCCAGTTTTCTTTTAAGGTAAGCCTTAATTTGTTCAATGTTGGACTGGCTCGCACAACGAAAATACGTTCTTCTTCAATAAGGTTTTCTAAAAGCTTTTGGACGTTTTCTTCAGAAAGGCCGGATTTTTGGACGATTTCAGTTCCAGTTGTGATGCCTAAATTGAGCAGAGCCTGAACGATAAGATCGCTGTCATTGCCGGCATGTAACTTTTCAAGGCGGTTGAGGTTGTCTTCGTCGAATCGTCGGTAAAAGCGTGCAGGATGGGGGTCAACGATGGTGCCACCGCCGATGGTTTCAGCGGGCGATGGCAGACGCAGGACATAATGGTCGCCTCGCGCTGCGACAATCGGATTGTCAAGTTTGAGTTGGATATAAGCGTTTTCACCTTGTTTGAGTTTCTCAGTACCCAAAAGGCGCAACCGCGAGGATGTTTCCGCACTGCCAATGAAAACTTTTACTTCGGTGTTGTGTTTTAGGGGCTTAGATACGTCATGAATAAGCCGGAAATGCGCGTCCAGGCGTGTGGTGGGGGCATAAGTTCCTGGCTTAGTGATGACATCGCCACGCTTGATATCTTCTTTGTCCAGTCCGTTGATGTTTATGGCGGTGCGGTGACCTGGTGTGATTTTTTGGAGTTTATGTTTGTGGTTTTGCAGTCCGCGTATGCGTCCGGGTTTGCCGCTGGGCATACAAACGATATCATCGCCAATGGTAAAACTACCGTCAAGCAGTGTGCCAGTAACGATGGTGCCAAAACCAGTGAGGCTGAAAACACGGTCAACAGGCAAGCGAGCCCGGTTGAGGTCAGCTTTAGGGGGCAGGTCTTGTATTAAATCCTGTAAGGCTTGAATAAGTTCTGGCAGACCTTCGCCGGTTACAGCGGAAACACGCAGAACTTTTGCGTCTTTCAAGCTGGTGTTGGAAATAACTTCCTGTGCTTCCATTTCCACGAGATCAATCCACTCAGGGTCGGATACGAGGTCAATTTTGGTTAGAACGACATACCCTTTTTGAATATCCAAAAGGTCAAGTATGGCGAGATGTTCACGGGTTTGGGCTGATACACCTTCGTCCGCAGCAATGATGAGCAAAACAGCGTCAATACCACCAATTCCGCTTAGCATGTTGCCGATAAAGTCGCGATGTCCGGGCACGTCGATAATTCCCAGGGAATCACCATTAGGCAAGTTTAAAGACGCGAAACCAAGGTCGATGGTCATTTCGCGGGCTTTTT
>CAZTEP010000272.1:0-2423 GCA_964612325.1 uncultured Anaerolineaceae bacterium | reverse complement strand
TTGCTTTACCCTCTTTTCCTTTTTAACGCTTGATAATTTTCCACCGTCGCCTCAAAAGACTCTTGCAAATCTTCGTGCTCATACCCCAGCGCCTCACAAGCCATGTTCAACGCCAAAAAGGCGTTGCGGGTTTGCACTTCAACATAAGGCACTAAATCCAATCCGGGTTCTTTGCCTAAAAGCTTCATTCTGAGAGTTATTAAAACCGCGGCAAACTTAACCATCCATTTGGGAAGCGTGATCACCTTTTTGGGTTTTTCAAGCAGCACACCCAAACGTTTTAGAAAGTCTACCCAGCTTAGATTTTCAGTCACGATGGGGTAAAGAGCGGCGTGTTGACCGCGCTCCAGCGCTGCCACGGCTGAAACAGCCACCTCTTTCACCCCCACCATCGCGCTGCCTCCGCCCGGATAAAAGACCCAGGGCAACGCACTTTCGAGATAGCTCAGCAGAGGTGCCCACAAAGGCATACGTCCCGGCAAAGCGCCAAAGATATATGGCAAAGCCAGAAAATTTACCACCATGTCATTGCCGGCTACTTCAATCGCGGCATCGATTTGTTCAACCCGACTGCGAATATAGGGGTGTTTTTCGCTCAACTTCAACTCCGGCCACATGCGATGGCATGAGACAAAATAAGAGCTAAAAACCACCGCGCGCTTCACGCCGGCCTGTTTGGCCAACCGTAAAATGCGGGTAGTAGCCAAAACATTACCTGCATAAAAGACCGGATAAGCCGGCGCCTTTGGCACCACACGGTCATCAATGCCAGCCGCGAAAATCAAACCCTCAACCCCCTCAAGATGCGCCAAAAGGACCTCATCGCTGATTTTGTTCATATCCGCGATGTTTAGTTTGACCTCTTTGGGAAAATCGAGTTCTTCAGGGGGGAACATATGCGCCAGGGTGCTCACTTCATGCCCCTGTTTTAACAGTTCAAGGCATGTGTAATAACCCAAAAACCCGGTTCCGCCAACGATAAATGTTTTCATGTTTTAAGTATAATCCTTTTTGCGTTGGGTCTTAGCAATGCAAAAGCCAATTAAGGCAGTTGCGCATAAAAAAGCTGATTTTCAAAGGCGATGAAGGCAATTTGCGCGTTTGAAATCGCGATGGCAGATGCCGGAATTCCTGGGGTGGCTTCTTCACCGAAACTGATTTTGAGAACATCGCTAAAAACGAGGCGATATGTACTGCGCACAATCGCTGGCTCAATGGCTTCGAGCAAATATAAGAGATTATCCGCCACAGGCAAAGCGGAAATTTGGGTATATCTGGTTGAACTAAGCAATGGTGTTGCGCCATCCAATTGAGCCTCTTCAAAACCTGCGAAGACCGGGATATTGCCTAATACTATGCGACCATCCCGATAAAGCACAAACAAACCTTCCCGTCTCACAACCAAATCGATAGCGCCTTGCAAATCGGCGTCATCTTCATCAAGATAGGAACCTGGTTCATAAGGAAATCCTTCCGACATTCCGCGATAGACCCAAATATTGTTCGTTACGGTATCCAAAATATAAAGTCCATCGTTGCCATAATGAATCGCGTCAATGCTTCCCAAACCTTTTGAGGGCGCGATTAGTTTAGCGGCGACCTGTGCTTTGCCACTGTCTGAACAATATAAAACGTTCCCCTCTGCGTCAATTCCTAATACGGCCGCGTTATTAGGGTTCGTAACTGGGATATCAGTTATATCAATCAACTTTCCGACCGTTATCTCGCCATAGTCACCCGGCCCGCAATTAAACTTGTTATCGGGCAGATAAGTGTCTCCGGTCTTATAAAAGCGATAGACCTTGCCACTGTTTTGGTCTAAGGCAAAGATGCTATGCGTGCCCGGCACCAAATGGCTGATATTGAGGTCTGCGTAGGTCGTTTTGCCAAAAGCGTTCTTAAAATGCAGGCGCTTGACCCCGTCCAATTGATCAAGTCCGGCTTGAGCCTGGTTACGCAAACTGATAATCTCGGAATTGTCGCCCTGATTGAAATCACGCGCCTGGTTCAGCCAGAGAATGGCCTGCACATAGGCCTGGCGTTTTTGTGTGTTATCTTGTGTATAGGGCACCAGTTTCATTTCAGCGCGTGCCTGGTTGACAAAGTAAACATACTGCCGGTCAAGTCCGCGCGCGAAGTAAATGCTTACCGCGACAGCAACCACCAACAATGGCACTAAGAAAACAATTGCCCATTTCGCAAAGGGACTGAGGCCGGTCTGTTCTTCGCCAGTCAGGTTCGGTTTTTGTTCTTTTTGCTGTAGTATGAGCTCCGCGTTTTCTTCAATGCCCCGCAACCAACCCACGCCACGCGCGATGCCGGTTAACGCGCCTTTTTTCAAACGTTCCAAGCGTTCCTGGCGTTCAATCGCGGCCTGCAGATCGGAAGAGCGTCGTGTAGGGAAAGAGTGTACGTCCTGGTGT
>CAZTEP010000271.1:0-2426 GCA_964612325.1 uncultured Anaerolineaceae bacterium | reverse complement strand
AGCGTTTAGACGTTGCCTTATGAGTTTTCAGTTTATATTTTCCACTACTTGCTTTACGGGCCACGATTAAACTCCTCTAAGAAAATTTCAGCGACTGATTATTGTACTCAGCCGCTGCTTAAATACCAAACGTAGATTATACCAGAAATTCTGTAAAGTCAATAGAGCTATCTTTAACCGGTTTCGTTTCTTTTAATTGCGCTGTTGAATTAAGGCAACTCAGCAACTCATTTTGTATTACCAAGTGAGCTCTTTGTTGACTAAATTGGTTTCTGTGTCAAAAATTATTTTTTCTTGGGTACCAGCATCATAAACATGGAACGGCCTTCCATGTTTGGAGCCTGTTCGACATCAGCGACGTCTTCAAGCTCATCAGCTATTTCACGCAGGTCTTCCAAGGCTAATTCGGGGTAGGTAATCTCACGACCCCTAAAACGCACGGTTACGCGCACTTTCATGCCATCTTTAAGCCAGCGACGCGCGTCTTTTACCTTGAAACCGCGATGGTGGTCGCCTGTTTTGGGGCGCAGGCGAATCTCTTTGATTTCCACTTTGGTTTGGGCTTTGCGGGCTTCGCGTTCCTTCTTTTCTTTGTCATAAAGGAACTTGCTATAGTTGATGATTTTGACGACAGGTGGGTTGGCGTTGGGGGCGATTTCGACTAAATCCAGTCCAACATCTTCGGCGCGATGCAGGGCATAGTCGATATCTACAATTCCGGCGTTTTCTCCATTTTCATCCACAAGGCGAACCTTTTCAGCGCGGATGTAACCATTAATACGATGTTCTAATTTGTTACTAATCTCTTGTTCTCCTTCTCTAAAATTAGCCAAAGGCTTTTATTTTATATATATTACCATATGAAAAGATTTATCGTCAATAAAAATGAGGTGAATAGGGTGTTTTTGTGGGTTTGATTATGAGGGAAGTTTCCCAAAATCAGCTATAAACTGAATAAAAAATCAAAGACATGAATGAACAGATGGTTATCGTATAGGCAGGATGAATGCAGGTTGGTTGCGTTGCAACGGATAGGAAAAAATTATCTGATAGTTGTGTTTTCCTGGCTGGGGCTGATGAAGAATGCACGGAATTTTGGAAACCAAGGTTCAACAACCATCACTTTATCGAGCCATGCAGCATAAAGTTTAATGATGAAACCGGTAAAAATGGCGCTAATGACGGTGCCAACGCCGACATCTTTTAGGCCTCCCAAGGCAAAGATTGAAAAAAGAGCTGAAAAACTGACAAAGACGATATCAAAAATGGTTTTGGTGACACTGAATTTCCAGCCATAATAGCTGCTTAGGTCCCGTACGAAGCTGTCAAAAGGGAGCATTGGATAACCGGATTTGACAAAGAGGGTTATTCCCATTGGAATAGCTAAAAAACCAATCACGAAGTAAACAATGCGCCAGGCAAAACTTATTGGCAAACCAGCTAACAAATAAATAGCAAGGTCAATCAAGCCTCCAAAGGCAAATGAGAGCAAAAGGGACATAATTGCTGATTTGATGCTTTTTTTGGTAAGGACAATAAGAATGATGAGTAGGACAATCATGATAACAGTTGACCATGTGCCTGCACTCATAAAGGTGAATTTTTGCGACAAGACAAAAGGGACGCTGGTGAGCACAGCCACGCCAAATTGACTGGTGCGTACCAGAATAACACTAAAAGTTAACAGTACCAAACCTAAGACGAGGGAAAGTTCCGCTGGTAAAACAAAGCGTTTTTTTATATTAAGATCATCCGAAACCGACTTGTTCGGTTTGGTTTTGATAGCAGTCAAGATTTAATCCTCACCAAAGAGCAATAGCTTCCAGGTTTCGAAACGACTTAAACGAGTTTCTTTGGTTGGGGTTGGCATGGGGGTAGGGGTTGCCTGGAGCTGATCTGGAGCCAAGATGATAATGGCCTGGTCACCGGGTTCGATAAGATGATTGCTTTCGCGTGCCCATTCTTCAAGCGCAATTTCTGAGGTGGCATAAGCGATTTGTTGCTCGACTGCAATTTTTGTTGCATCAAGGTTAGCAAGGCGTGTTTGTAAGATGGCTTCTTGTTTACCAAGGCGGTTCATGTTGTTCATGCGGCTGTTAAAACCCAACATCAGGAAAAATATTAGAACAATGGCTGCGATTATGATGAGTCGCTTATCGATTTTTGTGATTTTTGAGAGGGTTTCTTTAATCTTTTCCATCATCTTTTCCACTGCAATTATTGTACCACTCAAATGCTTTATCTCATTGACGACATATTTGAATTTGTGTTAATGAGTCTCAATGATAATACTTTGGCGAAAAACAATTAAAAATGATGACCTTTAGCCATCATTTTTATCGATGCCGAAGGAGGGACTTGAACCCTCACGGGCACTGTGCCCACTACGCCCTGAACGTAGCGCGTCTGCCAATTCCGCCACTTCG
>CAZTEP010000270.1:0-2439 GCA_964612325.1 uncultured Anaerolineaceae bacterium | reverse complement strand
CCAGAATTTCGTCCGCACGCTGGCGGGTGGCCTCTTGGGTGCGCACCATGCCGTTTACCTGAGTAGCTAAAAACCAGGTTTGTCGATCACCATATGCTATCGCGATATCGTTGATATGATTGCCATCTAAACCCCGATAGATCCAAAATTCACCGTTGTTTTCACTACTAAACAAGCCATGACTTTGACTTACAACAAAATAGCGTCCAGTTTCAACAAAGTTTTGGTCCGTCTTAATTTTAGTTATACGTATCGTTGAAGGTAAACCATAACTCGCTAACTGCCAGTTATCGCCCGCATCCCAACTTCGAAAAACGCCACTTCCTTTCCAAACGGATCCAAAAATTAAATTTGATTCTGTCACTCCCATAGCAAAACCGCGCGCAGTCAAATCAGTAACACCATTATTGATTGGGTAAAAAACATCACCATAATTCGTGCTGCGATAAAAACCATGTTCATGTGACGCGAAATAAATAATATTGTTATAGTTTGGATGAACAGCAATATTATAAAAATAATCAGGCGTATCAAACCAATCACCGCGGAAGACTATCTGCCAGGTTTTACCTGCATCTTTGGAACGAGAAATGTAACCAACCAAACTGCCTGGAATTCGTGAAGCGACATAAACATCAGAAGGATTGCATGGATCAATCTCTATATCATAGACGATATGATTATGTAGTATGCCACCGCTCCATGGTTCCCAACTATCACCACCATTCCTTGAAAGAAAAACACCTCCGCCATAAGTCCCGGCATACAAAATATTAGAATGTCGGGGATGAATAGCCATGGATTGTATTTTGATATTGCTTAGTCCCCTATTCTTTTCAAACCAGTTTTGTCCTTGATTAAAACTTTTAAAAACCCCACTTTGAAAATGTCCGCCATAAACAATATTTGGGTTATTGGGGTCAGTCATAACAGTTGTAAAAGTCCCCCCTATCGGACCCACAGGATCAACTGGAAATTCATCCGTTTTTATGCCATTGGCAACAAAAGGAAAAAAATAATGAAACATCCTTTGGTATTCAGGCATCGTTTCTATAGCCACCAAATCCGCAAAAGCAGGTAAAACCTCCCCTTTAAATGAAAAGAAAGCAATACCCACTATAAAAGCACACAATAATGTGAGTGTTTTTTGCTTCTTTATCATTGGCAACCTCATGCTTAATTGTGCATGAAATATGCCAAATTTAGATTAGTTTAAAATATCCTCAAAAGCATGTATACACTGCTCAACAGCTTCATCAGGTGTATCAAGATGGGTAACCAAACGAAATTCCCTTGATCCAACATCCATAATCAACACCCCTCTTTCATCCAATTTAGCAATAAAGTCCTGGGTTTCAATATCCACCGTCTCATCAAGCTCAAGGAAAATCAAGTTCGTATGCGGTGTAGAGCGCGTCAATTTCACTCCGGGGATCTCAGATAAGCCATGCGCTAATTGTGCGGCACGCACATGATCAACCCGCAAGCGTTCCACATGGTACTCTAAAGCATAGATTCCGGCAGCTGCTAAAATACCGGCCTGGCGCATTCCACCGCCCAAAATCTTTCGCAAACGGCGTGCTTTCTGAATTGTCGCTTTTGAGCCAGCTAACATTGAACCAACTGGCGCGCCAAGGCCTTTGCTCAAGCAAAAAGTGACCGTATCAGCATGTTGTACCAACTCTGAAACTGGCAAATCCAAAGCGACCGCCGCATTAAACAAACGCGCTCCATCAATATGCAATGCCAGACCTTTATCTTTACAGAAATGGGCTACTTTTTCCACATAATCTTGAGCCAATACGGTTCCACCACAAAAGTTTTGTGTGTTTTCCAAAATAACCAATCTTGTTATCGGCTCATGCACATCAAAATGATTTCTAACAGCCGCTTCAAGCTTATCCAATGGGATAGTTCCATCTGCATCATTTTGCACGGTAAACATCGAAACCCCGCCTAATACCGATACGCCACCAGCTTCGTGCAAAAAAGTGTGGCCTTGCGTTCCCATGATAGCTTCATCGCCACGCTGACATTGTGATAAAACACCCACCAGGTTGCCCATCGTTCCAGATGTAAGAAACAAAGCAGCCTCTTTACCTAATAGCTGCGCGGTCATCTCTTCAAGGCGATTTACCGTTGGGTCCTCATGATAAACATCATCTCCAACAACTGCTTTGGCCATCACTTCACGCATTGCTTCGGTTGGCTTTGTGACTGTATCTGATCTAAAGTCAAATGTTTTCATTTATTCAATTTCTCCACTGTTTTTAATATTGCATTCAAATCTTCCGGCAAAGGTGCTACAAACTCAGTTTCTTCCTTGTCACCTGGCAACCTTAATGCTAATTTATTGGCATGCAAAAAGAAACGGTCAATAGAAATGCTCTTTTTACGTCGTCCATACACCGTATCACCTGTGATAGGCGTGTTGATGAA